>NZ_JANSJD010000007.1:14469-66746 GCF_047462395.1 Synechococcus sp. H55.7 | reverse complement strand
TCTCCCAGAGGGAGAGGGGAGATGGCTATCATCAGGCAAAAATCGAGATCCCTGCCCTCCTCAAGGGAAAAGGCAGGGATCCCAGGTCTAGGCACAGGAGAGGGGCCTAGGCGTTGGCGTTGAGGGTTACCGGGAAGGTCAGCGGCTCCGGCTCCTCCTCAGGCGGCAGCATCACCACCTCAGAGCTGTCGATGATCGCCTGCAGCTCTTCCCCATCGATGGTCTCGGCTTCCACCAAGCGGCGGGCGATGCGCTCCAAGAGGGCACGGTTTTCCCGAATCAGGTAGGTGGCCCGCTGGTAGGCCTCATTCACCAGCCGCCGCACCTCCTCGTCGATGAGGGCTGCCGTCTCCTCAGAGAAGTCCCGTTCTGCGGCGATCTCCCGGCCCAGGAAGATGTTGGCATATTGGCGACCCAGGGCCACATTCCCCAGGCGATCGCTCATGCCAAAGCGGGTGACCATGTTGCGGGCAATGCGGGCCACCTGTTGCAGGTCGCTGGCCGCCCCTGTGGTGATCTCCGACTCCCCGTAGATCACCTCTTCGGCCACCCGTCCGCCCAGGGCAACGGTCATCATGTTTTTCAGGTGGGCACGGGTGGTTAGCCCCATGTCATCATCGCTGGGCAGGAACCAGGTGAGGCCACCCGCCTGGCCGCGGGGGATGATCGTCACTTTTTGGATCGGGTCGTAGTTGGGCAAAAGGGATCCCACCAAGGCGTGGCCCGCCTCGTGGTAGGCCACCAGCTCCTTGCGCCGCTCGCTCATGAGGCGATCCTTCTTCTCCGGGCCGGCCAACACCCGATCCACGGCGTCGTTGATCTCGTCCATCGAGATCTCGGTGAGGTTGCGGCGGGCCGCCAAAATGGCCGCTTCGTTGAGCAGGTTGGCCAAATCCGCACCGGTAAACCCAGGGGTGCGGCGGGCCAATTTCTCTAGATCCACATCGGCGGCCAGGGTTTTGCCGCGGGCATGCACCTTGAGGATCTCCAGACGGCCCTGAAAATCAGGGCGATCCACCGTCACTTGGCGGTCAAAGCGACCGGGCCGCAGCAGCGCCGCATCCAACACATCGGGACGGTTGGTGGCGGCAATAACGATGATGCCGGAGTTGCCCTCAAAGCCGTCCATTTCGGTCAGCAACTGGTTCAGGGTTTGCTCCCGCTCGTCGTTGCCACCCCCCAGGCCAGCTCCCCGCTGCCGACCCACGGCATCGATTTCATCGATGAAGACAATGCAGGGGGCATTTTGCTTGGCCTGCTCGAACAGATCCCGCACACGGGAGGCACCGACCCCGACAAACATCTCCACAAACTCAGAGCCAGAAATGGAGAAGAAGGGCACACCCGCCTCACCGGCCACAGCGCGGGCCAACAGGGTTTTACCCGTGCCGGGCGGGCCCACCAGCAACACCCCACGCGGGATCTTGGCTCCCAAAGCCGTAAAGCGCTCTGAATTTTTCAGGAAATCCACCACCTCTGCCAGCTCCAGCTTGGCCTGCTCGATACCGGCCACATCGTTGAAAGTAATTTGAGTTTTCGGCTCCATTTGCACCCGCGCCCTCGATTTGCCGAAGTTGAGGGCCTGGCTGCCAGGGCCATTTTGAGCGCGCCGCAGCAGGAAAAAAAGCCCCAGCAACAGCAAAACAGGCAGGAAGAAGGTGCTGAGAATGCGCCCGAGGAGCCCTTCCTCCTGAACCGGGCGCACCGCCAGCTCCACCCCGTTGGCAACCAGGGTGTTTTCAAACTCTGGAGTAAGGGGGGGCAGATTTACCTGCACTTGGGTGGCGCGGTTGTTGATTTCTGCCTCGGCAATGGCCACTTGGCGACCATCCGGGGCCGTCTCCACCAAAACCTTGCTGACCTCGCCCCGTTCTACGCGGCTGATCAAGTCGGAGTAGCTGATCTCCAGGCGCTCAGCCGGGCGGGTGCCGAAGAAGGTGGTGGCCAAGGAGATCAAGACGATGGCCAGCAGCGCATACAACCCCGCGCTTCTCCATTTTTTGTTTTTACCTTTCTGACTCACGGAAGTGTTTCCTCCCAAAGGGTGTTTTTGAATCGAACTCGCAGATGGCCACTCGTAGGTAACAATCTGGGGTCGAGTAGGTTCTTGCAACAACAGACTGTTAATTAATATTAACCTGACTGAGAGGGTTGCCGAGGATCCCGGCAATCCTGCTCTTCTGGCGAGGAGTTTAGGGATAGGATCAAAAGACCCAGGCTGTGCCGTCAGCCAAGGGGGGTGTTTTTTTCTCATTCTCACCCATTCCAGCTTGCCCAAGGAGCCCCATGCTGACTCAACTGCGCCAACTGAGCATCGCTGCCGATGGGCGCTATCTCAGGGATGAGGAGCTGCAATTCATGGAAACCTACCTGGCTTCCTTTGACCTACGCCTGAGCGCCTATCGCAAGATTCAAGCGGCAGAAGCCCAGATCATCCGGGATGTGGAGATGAAAATGCGCGCGCTGGATCCCTACTTGCTCATGCGGGGGGTGGAAGACTTTAGTAACAAGTGGAAAGCTGACACCGTTCGGGTGCTGCGCCTTTCCGCCTTGGCCATGCTCTTGGACGATGAGCAACGCTACAAAGAGCGGTTTCTCTACTGGTTTCAGACCTTGATGCGGGCCTTCCGCACCCAACGCAGTTGCGAGGCAACCTACCGCTTCCTGCAAGAGGTGATGGCCAATTACCTCACCCCCGCGGAAGCCGACTTGATCAGGCCGATTCTGGAAACCAACCGCACGCTGCTGAGCCTCAACTAGGCAGCCGTCCCGGCAGACTCTGCTGAGTTGGCCGGCTCAACCAACTCTAGCTCATCGGCCTGCAGATGAGCCCGGAACTTGTTGCCAAACTGCACCTGAAAGGGAAAATTGGCGCTGATCGGACGGCCATTCCAATCCTGAATCACGGCCTTCAGCTCCCCTTCCATGCCTTTGAGGTCAAAAGGTTGATTGCGATATTCCGGGTGGTGATAGACGATCACGCTGGTACGCACCCGCACTCGATCTCCAACTTTCATGTCTTTTCCTCCCCAAAAAGTGGCCCACCAGAGAAACTGACTGAGAACACTCTAGCTCAATCTCTAAGCAAGTCTTCAAGATATGAAGAAGTATGTGGAAACTACCACAGGAGTTTTTGTTTTCTTTGAGTGGAGCGAGCATCTTTCCGCAAGCTCCAGCCACGAGCCTAGCCGAAGGAAGCCCCACTTTAAGCGAAGGGATCCCTCCTTGTACTCCAGCCGATCCAAGAGCACGGTCATTGCCTGAACCGCTTCCCAACTCCCCTCTCAGAGGTCGGAGGGCTGGAAGGGATCGCCTCAGCGGCACGGATCGATCTCAGGCAATCTGGAGACCTCTCAAAACTTATCAAATCTGTCTTCAATCAAACCAATTAAAGCTTGAGCCGATGACGCAAAGATACTTGAAAAAACAGAGTAACAAGATGGTGATTGTCCCTTTTTAGACAAAGGCAAAATCTCGATAAGGTGTAAGAGTCACAACCTAGGGTTGAAAATTTAATAGCAAGCTAAGAGCTTAACTTGTTCCTGAAGTCTCAGTCCATAAACCAACATAAATTAGTTGGATGGTAAGTTTAAATAGTGAATAGATGTAAAGATTTATGTCAAGACCCAAAACTTCTTTACTCGACGTGGTACTCTTAATTGTGAGATTAAAGTTAGGTTAAAACCATCAGCTACCTAGAGTCAAAACTATCTCTAAGTATTTTGTCTGGTTCTGGCTAAAGGCTCCTGGCCGCGATACTATTTAAAACTTTTTTTGACTGTAACTTTAAGGTTCAGTTGTCCTCTGACATGGCGCAAGATTCGCCCTCTCCATTGGGATCCCTGGAACAGTTGTTTGGCCGGATGCCGCCCTTGGTCGGGCTTAACAGCTCCCTTGCCGAGCTTCTCTCCCTGCTGGCGCAAAAGAATGGCTCCTGGCCCTACGCCTTGGTGGTGGACGCAGGCCGAGTGGTGGGCATTTTGACGGCTGTGGACGTGTTGCGGTGGGTGGCCAGCGACCGCTCTTGGCAGGGATCCACCCTGGCTGAGGTGATGACCACCCCGGTCGTGACCTTGGCCGTCGGCAACTACCGCGATCCCCTGGCATTGTTGGAGCTGATGCGGGCCCACGGGATCCGCCACTTGCCGGTGGTGGACGAAGCGGGATCCCTGTTGGGGGTGGTGAACCAAGATGAGCTGTGCTGGCGGCTAACCTTAGGCCCGCCGCCTTCAGTAGCAGTCTGGAGGGAGCCGTCAACGGAGAAACTGGATCTACCAGATCTACAAACCACCCTGAATTTGCGCGTTGCCATCGAACGCGCCATTCCTCTGGGCATTGCCGCCGTCGATCCACAAGGCAGACAGATCTACGTCAACGAGACCTTTGCCACGATGGTGGGCTGGCCCAAGGAGGAGCTCATCGGGAAGGATCCCCCTTTTGTCTATTGGCCCCCGGAAGAGATGGGCAAGATTACCGCCGCCTTTGCCCAGGGGCGGCCACCGCAGGGATGGGAGCTGACCTTCAGGCGCCGCAGCGGGGAACGGTTTCCAGTGCGGATTTTGGAGGCTCCCTGGCTAGATGCCCAGGGAAAGGTAATCGGCATGATCGTCAGCGTACAGGATTTGACCCCGGAAAAAGAGTTGCAAAACCAACAGCAACAACTTCAGCACTCTCTGGAATATCAGCAAGATCTGTTTCAAAGTCTCTTCGAGCAAGCCCCGGTGGGCATGGCGGTCACGGATGCGGCGGGGCACTTGCTAAAGGTGAACCAGAGCTTTTGCCAGCTCACCGGCTACACCGAGGCCGAGCTCTTGAGCATGAATTACGCCGACATAACGCATCCTGAGGATCTGCGGCAGGAGGCAATCTATGTCGAAGAAATACGAGCGGGCCGCCGCCGCGGCTACCGGATGGAAAAACGCTACATCCACAAAAGTGGCGAGATCCGGTGGGTGGATCTCTCGTCTTTTGCGGCGGAGACTCCCGAGAAACAGATTTACGGTGTCGCCTCAATTGTCGATATCAGCGAGCGCAAGCAGGCCCAGGAGCAGGTTCAATTGCAGCTCCACCAAGCCCGGCTGCTCAGCCACATCGTCCAAGGGATCCGGCAATCGTTGCAGGTGGAGTCCATCCTCAGTTTTGCTGTAGAGGAAGTTCGCCGTTTGTTGGATGTGGAGCGGGTGGTGATCTACCGCTTTTTCCCCGATTGGGTGGGCGAGATCGCCATGCAATCGGTTAGCCGGCCAGAGTTGAGCCTGCTGGGCCTGGTTATCGAAGATCATTGTTTCGTAACCCAGTGGCACCAAGCCTATCAGCAGGGCCGCATTTCCGCCATTGAAGATATCGACACTGCCCCCATCCAGCCCTGCCACCGGGAGCTGCTGGCCAGCTTAGGGGTGCGGGCCAACTTGGTGGTGCCCATCTTGCAGTCGGCTGGCCCTGAAGGCACAGACGGCGGGCTGGCCCGCCTCTGGGGGCTGTTGATTGCCCACCAGTGCAGCGCCCCCAAAAAATGGGATCCCTGGATGCCGGATTTTTTGCGACAAATTGCCGATCAACTGGGGCTGGCGCTGCAACAGGCGGAGCTGTTTGAGCAACTGCAAGCTGCCAATGCCGAGCTGCGCTACCAGGTGGAGGTGCGCAATGCCGAGCTGGCCCAGCGGGTAAGGTACGAGCAAATGCTGCGGCTCATTGGCGACAAGGTGCGCTCCAGCCTGGACGAACAGGAGATCTTGGCCACCGTGGTGCGGGAGCTGACCCAGGCTTTCCAACTGGGCGCCTGCGGTGTGGCCCTCATCCATCCGGAAACCCAGACCTACACGCTGGTCTACGAAGCGGCGGGATCCCTGCCCCCTATAGGCCAGGTTACCCTGCCCTTGGATCCCGTTCTTTTGCGCCAGCTTCGCCAAGGCCAGACCCTCTACTTCAGCACGGATCACCCGCTGCGGGGGCGCTGCACCTTACTCGCCTGCCCCCTGTTTGTGGAAACGGTCTCGTTGCTGGGCTTTCTCAAGTTAGTCCGCTTGCCCCAGGAAGGGTTTATTGAAGCCGAGATCCACTTTGCCGAGCAGGTGGCCACCCAGTGCAGCATCGCCATTCGCCAGGCCCGCCTCTACCAAGAAATCCAGGCCCAGCTCCGGCAACTGCAGCGGCTCAACGAGCTCAAAGAAGAGTTTCTCAGCATGGTCTCCCACGAGCTGCGCACGCCTCTGACCAACATGAAAATGGCTTTGAAAATGTTGGAGGTGCGCGGTCTTTCCGAGGCGCAGATCCCCTATTTCCACATCCTCAAACAGGAGTGGCAAAAAGAGCTGGACTTGGTCAACGACCTGCTGGATCTGCAGCGGCTAGAGGCCGGCAGCCGCAGTCTGGAGATTGCCCGCTTCGAGGTGCGAGAGTGGCTGGAAAAGCTGGTGCCGCCCTTTGCTCTGCGCTTTCAGGAGCGCCGGCTCACTTTTGTCTCCCGCATTCCCTCTGAACCCATCCTGTTCAGCACCGATGTGGGGCTGCTCACCCGCATCCTCAGCGAGTTGCTGGCCAATGCTGCCAAATACACCCCTGCTGGCCAGCAGGTTTACCTGGAAGTGGCGGGCGATTCTTCGGGTCTCCATTTGCAGGTAATCAACACCGGCGTCGAGATCCCAGCGGAGCACCTGCCCCGCATTTTCGAGAAGTTCCACCGCATCCCGCAACTGGACTACGCCCGCCAGGGGGGCACCGGCTTGGGCCTGCCGCTGGTGAAAAAGGCGGTGGAGCTGCTGCAAGGGATCCTGCGGGTGGAAAGCGGCGAGAACCGCACCCTGTTTGCAGTCAGCCTGCCAGATTTGGGCAGTTCTGCTCTCACCCCCAGCCCCTCTCCCTGAGGGACTCCCTCACCCCCAGCCCTTCTCCCTGAGGGACTCCCTCACCCCCAGCCCCTCTCCCTGAGGAACACCCTCACCCCCAGCCCCTCTCCCTGAGGGAGAGGGGAGCTAGATAACCCTGGGCAGTGTTGTTGGTCAAACAGACGCCACTTGGGTAGGCTAGCCGTTGGCTAAGGACTCCGTCCCGCTGACGCGAGCGGCGGGATTGAGTTCTTTTGCCGGAGAAGGGGGAGAGGAGAGCAGTTGCTGCTCCACCAGGTGGGCAAACTCCCGCTCGAAGGTCACCAGGGCGCGGTTGGTTTTGCCCCCCAGGTAAAGCCCTGCTTCCGTCTCCAGAGCCCAAACTTGGCTGTAGCTGAAATAGCTCATCACCACCCCCAGCATCAGCAGCCCAAAGCCAAGATAGACAAGAGGGATCCCTGGATCCGATTTCATTTGCAGGCCGGTGGCGCCGATAACCTCATCTAGGTGCAGGGTAAGGGGGTTGGGAAAGCGCTGCGGAGCCACTTCGTCGAGGGCCAGGCTCATGCCCTGGCGCAGGGATCCTACCCACTGGCCCTGGGTGTCGTAGAGCAGGGCCGTCCCCTGCAAATCTGGCAACAACAGCGTCAAGCCCTCGCTTAGATCCGGTCGGGTGGGCACAAAAGCGCCCCAGAGCTTGCTGCCCGCCTGGGTGGGCACCGGCACCACTGGAATTTGGAAGGGGGGGCTGTTGTTGAGGCGGATGCGGATGCTGTCGATGCCCCAGTCGGCTTGGTAGAGGGTCACGCCGCGGTAGGAGAGGGGATGGTTGACAGAGATGGTCTGGCGCTTGACCTCCTGTCCCCCATCCAGAATCGAGAGATCTGAGTAAAACTGCTTTACCCGTCCGTCGGGGGCATAGTCGATCCAGAAGCGGTTAACCCGAATTTGCCAGGTGGGCAGATGAGCCAGATCCCCTGCCCCGGTTACATGTTCAATGGCGGCAACCCCACCGCTGGGGATCAGCTCCTGGGCCTTAAAGCCCCCGATGCTGCCCCAGATGGCCCCCAACAGGATTAGCAGCAGGCTGACGTGCACCAAGATGGGGCCGAACCGCCCGATTAGCCCCTTGCGGGCGTAGAGCCGGGATCCCTCCTCAAACACCGCATAACCCCGTTGGCGCAACCGCTGCGGCAACCCCTCTAGGGAGCGTTGGGGCAGATAGGCCCAAAAGGGCAGCCGCTGGAAGGAGGAAGGACGGGTGAGGTAGCTCCAGCGGCGGGCCACCTTGAGCATCGGCCACTGGCGCGTGAAAGAACAGGCGGCCAGGCTGCTGCCAAACAGGATCAACAGGGCCAGAAACCAAGGGGTGCGATAGACGTGATCCAACCCCAGCTGGAGGATCAGCCGCCAGGTGAGAAAGCCAAACAGGGCCGGATGCTCAGGATAGTGAGCCTGGTAGAAGGCCACCGTCTCCTCTTGCTCGATCACCGTGCCGACAGCACTCAAAAGGGCAATCGCCAAGAGAAGGCCGATGGCTAGGCGCAGATCCGCCAGCAGCGGCAGCAGCTCATGGCGACAATACCGCCGCAACAGCGGAAGAGGGTGGATAACCATGGGAAGTTGTTAGCTCAAGACTTGGATGCCGCTCCCAACTGGAGTGCAGCCCCATCTTAGCCTGTAGCGGCAGGGATCCCTCAGGCCCAAGCGGAGAGGATCGTCACGGTACCAAAGCCCACCAACACCACGCCACTGGCATAGGTGAACCAGCCCGACCAGCGCCGCAGGGCCAGCAGTTGCTTGAGCGAGCCGGCAAACACCCCTGCCAACAGCAGCGGCAAGACCAGCCCCAGCGCATAGGCCAGCAGCAACCCGCCCCCCACCCAGGGCTGCCCCGTGGTGGAAACCCAAGCCAGCAAAGCCACCAAAACCGGCGTGCTGCAGGGAGAGGCCACCAGGCCAAAGGTGGATCCCAGCAACACTGCCCGGCCTAACCTGGGCCATTCGCCGGGGATCTCCAACCGGTTGAACCAAGCGGGAAAGCGCAGGGGAATCACCTCCAGCAGGTTGAGCCCCATCAAAATAGCAACTCCCCCCACCACAGTAGGCCAAAAGGATCCCGTCTGTCCGTAAACGCGGCCCAGCAAAGCTGCCCCTAAACCCAGCAGGGTCAGGGTAAAAGCCACCCCAGCCGCAAAACCCAAAGATTGGGCCCAGATGTGCCGACGCACTTTTCCGGCCCCTTCATCAGGGTTGGGGGTGTAGCCGCCGATATAGCCGATGGTTACCGGCAGCATCGATAGCGTGCAGGGGGAAAGACTGGTAAGCAAGCCGGCCAGGCCCACCGCCAGCAGGCTGACGGGAGAGAGGTGCTGCAGTTGACTCTGGACAAGCTGGGTTGCCCATTGTTCCAGGTGGTAGAGCCAAAGCTGGGCCATACTCGACATAAGCTCAATCCGTCCAACACAAGCCCAAGGTAGCACGAACGTCCCCAACCCCACCGGAGCTGCGCCCGCTACCCTTCCTCATTGCCCAGGTCTTGAGGAACTCTGCGGGGCTGGTTAACCGGGAACTGCTGCCATTCCTGCTGAGTTCGTTGCAGCACCAGCAGCAATTCGTCCCACCTTTCACCCTCGATCAACCGTTCTATCTGTCCCAACTGCGCTCGGTAGCTGCACAGGGTAGTCAGCAGCGCCTGCCGATTGTGGCGGGCCATCTCCAAACCCAATTGCGGGATCCCTCCGCCAACACGGCTGGTATCGCGGAATCCGCTGCTGGCTAGGGTGCGAGCCAAATGCAGAATGGCGGGATCCGCCTCTTGGCTGACGGCTGCGATCAAACCGGCGCTGACCATCACCGGCAAGTGGCTGATCCAGGCCACCGCTTGGTCATGTCGCGCGGGATCGGTGCAAACGGCTTCTGCATCAACAGCAGCCACCAGTTTTTTCATGGCAGCAAGAGCTTGCGGTTGGGTCTTGGCGATGGGAGTGAGCACGTAAGGCCGCCCCCGAAACAAGCCGGCTTCTGCCGCTTGGATCCCTTGTAGGCTTTTGCCGGCCATGGGGTGCCCTCCCACGAACAAAGGCCACAGTTCGGTTGCCGGAGCAACAATGGGCTGCTTAACCGAGCCGACATCGCTCACCACGGTCTCTGCCGATAGATAAGGCACCAAGGCGGCTAGGGTGGCCAACACCTGATCCAAAGGGGTGCAGATCAGCACCACTTGAGGGTCAAAGCGGGCCAACTGGGCCAACTCGGTTCCACAGCCTTGAACAGCGCCCCGTTGCAGAGCCTGTTGGCAGGTGGCCGGGGTGCGGCTCATCCCCCACACGGGATATCCCTTTTCGGTTAGCTTGAGGGCCAGGGATCCGCCGATCAACCCCAACCCGACAATGGCAATGCGCATGGTATGGCCACTTCAAACCAGATCAAGACACTCCCCAAGTGTTCCTCACTCCCACCCTCACCCCCAACCCCTCTCCCTCCGGGACATCCCTCACCCCCAGCCCCTCTCCCAGAGGGAGAGGGGAGTTAGGGCGGCACCTTCGCGACAGCGTTGCGTCGCAATAACGACGTAACAAACCGTTGCATTGCTATTTGAAATAACCATATCTCGATAGGCTGGCGATCCCCAGTCACGCTAAGTCAACAGGTGCTTTGGTGGCGCCCTTCCTCCTCCTGAAGAACCAACACCTCAGAAGCAAAGGCTCTGGCTGCCCTGTGGAAAAGCATACAGCCTCGGTATGCAGCCGCTAAGATGGAGGGATGAGCTGGGTAGCCCCCACAACTCACCCGGATCTTTCACTTCAGGAGGGGACCGTGCTTCATCGTAGGATCTATCAACTCAGCCGCGAAGGCAAGGATGTGTGGATCTACCTGCGCGATCAGGGACGCTGGCTGGAACGAGCCAAGATCCTCGATATCGAAGGGGATACCATCCTGGTTCGCTACGAAACGGAAGACGAGGAGGAGATCTGCTCTTGGGAGGAGATGATTCGTCTGGAAAGCATTGGGGCTGTTGCCCAGCGCCTTTCCACCATTCCCAAGGGAATGCTTAGCACGTCGGATTTGCTCATCTCGGAAGATTGTCCCCCTGCTGAATTGCTGCATTCGCCACTGTTGCCCGCGGAAGGGGAAGATCATCCCAGCGGCGAGCGCCTCGTCGAGGACTACTACCTGGATCGGGAGACTCCTGCCGAGCTGCCGGTGCGCTCAACTGGGGAAGATCTCAAACGGGTGGATCGTGCCCGGCAGGATGTCGAGGGGCAGCGGGAGAGCAACCACGACTAGAGTGGTTCTCTAGAGTTCAGCTTGTAGAGCTGTGGGGAGGAGGGATCCCATTGGGCAGGGGCGGATGGTCAATGGGCCGTAGAACTCCTCTTGGCACAGCTCTACCTGGGAGCGGGCAGCCATCAGCAGCAATGACCAGAAGACTTGGATGGGGTGAATGGCACCGCTGCTGCCGTTTTGGCAAAAGTGCTGCTGGAGAGCCGCAAAGCTGACCTGGGTCAGGCCCTGCTGCCAAAGTTGAGCCAGCAGCGACTCCAGCTCGGCGGTGGTTTCCAAAAGATTCTCCGGGTGGGCTAGCTGGGTGATGGCTGACAGCGCTTGCTGGCGAGAAACCCGTTGGGATAGGGGCTTTGGGGCAGCTTCGGGCCGGTGCTCCAGCAGGGTTTCCAGCTCTTGCAGGTGGACGATGAGTTCTTTGAGGGTGACAGGCCGGCTACGTTGAAGACGCGGCACCGCCCTGGGTTGCAACACGCCATCCAAGTCCGCCAAAGACCAGCTTGGCAAGGGATCCGCTTCCACATCCGCCGGACTGGGCTCACCCTCGTCTACTTCCGGTTCTGCCAAAGCCATCGCCTTGAGATAGACCAACATGGCAGCATGGAGCAGGGCTTGTCCCGACTCAGACAGGTCATGGCTGCTGCTGGTGGAGGCTATGCGGCTCAGAAAGCGGTCGATAACCTCGATAACCTGGACATCCCAGGGGTCGATCTCGCCGCGTTCTGCCAGATCGATGAGCAGGGCAATTGCCTCTTCGGTCGGTGAGTAGGCCATAGCACCCTACAGCTCCCTGCTCCTTACTGTAGCCCTCAGGCCGGATCCCGGCTATCTCTGACATCTCCGCATCTCTATGGCCGTCCGGCTTTTCGGCTCAACGGCTGACCCTTGGCTCTGGGGTACAAGCCCCGTCCGCCGCAGGCCTTGGTAAGGGGCGGGGCACTCGATCATCCCAGAATCCTCCTGCCTATCGCTATGCGGAAGCAAGCCAGCAGGTCGGGGAGTTGTCAAGCGATCATCGCATAATATAGAATCCTGCTCTAGTCGGATAGCTGCTAAAGTAGTACCTACGGGCGGTTAGCACAGTGGTAGCGCACTTCCTTCACACGGAAGGGGTCACAAGTTCGAATCTTGTACCGCCCATCTCTTCAGTTGCTCTGAAAAGCCAGGGGGTTCATCCCTCTGGATTGGGGCGCGGCCAAGCTCTCCGCTGCCGGACCGGTGGAGAAGAGGAAGCAGGATAGCGTAATGAAAGGGTTGAGGCCATGCAAGGACTCCGTTCCGCCGACGCGAGCAGAAGCATCCGCTCCATGCTCCTGGGCTTGTGGATACTGATCCTGCTCGTCTTCCTCGTCCAAAACTGGGGATCCACAGCAGCGGTCGTTGTGGCCGGTCAAGCCGGCGCTGCGATTCCTTTGTCGCTGACGCTGTTGACTGCCTATGGGGTAGGAGTGGGCTTGGGGTTTCTGTATGTGGGCGCTTGGCGGCTGCATGACCGGGTGTTCCAGCGACAGGCAATCCGCAAGTTAAACCAGCTCATCGAGCGAGTGCGCTTCTTGGAAGCGCAGATCATCCCCCCTGACCACTATTTGCCTCAGGATCTGCCGGAGGAGGAGCCGGATCCCCAGGCAGGCCGCTATTCCTATTCCAATATCCCGCCGGAACGCATTCGCGAACCCGGTGAACCTGAGGAGGAAGGCGACGCGGCCACAGCCCCCAACTGGCGGATCGTCCGACGGCCCTATCCTGTCGAGGAGGAAGAGGAATGGGACTCCTAAACTGGTGGCGATCTTCTGCGGCTCCCTTGTCTGAGTCCGACCCTCGACCGGAACCCCAGGGACAGAATAACTATCTGCTGATCGTTCTCGACAGTTGCCGCTTCGACAGCCTGCTGGCTGCCAACCCCAAGCATCTGCTCAAGTTGGGATCCCTGGAAAAGCGCTGGAGCTACGCTTCCTGGACGGCTCCCGCCCATTACAATCTGCTCATGGGCCTGCTGCCCCACACCAGCCCCACCCAGGTCTTTGCTTCCGAACACTACAAGCAGGATTACTTGCGCTACAACGAGCGCCTCGGCACCCGCCAACCGATTGAGTTCAAGCATCTGCTGCCCCACCTCTATTTGCCGACGCTACTGAAGCACCAACTGGGCTATACCACCCACGCCATGGTCTCCCTGCCGGTGCTCAACCCCAGCACCCTGCTCAATCGCGACTTCGATTCCTACCGCCTCATGCCCCAGCACAACGATATGGCGGCCATGGTGGAGCAGTTGCGCTTCGAGCCGGATCGCCCCAGCTTTTACTTGTTAAATGTGGGCGAAACCCACTATCCCTACGCGTTGCCGGATGAGGATCCCGGCCTGTGGCCCCGCATCTCTGGGGTCAATGGCGTGTTAAAGCGCCTGGATGAAGGGGAAGAGACCGGGATCCCCTTTTTCAGCGCTGCCCAGTTGGAGGAGCTGCGCCAACGGCAGATCGAGGCGGTGCGCTACCTGGACGGGGTCTTTGAGCAACTGTTTGACCTAGTTCCCAAAAACACTTACATCACGGTTACCGCCGACCACGGCGAATTGTTCGGGGAAGGGGGCTATTTCGGCCATGGCCCCATCCACCACGAAAAGGTGCTAGAGGTGCCTTTTATTGAGGGAAAAATTCGCTAGGACAACACCCAGCCCCTCTCCCAGAGGCCCAAGCGCTCCGCGCCGCTCACGCGACCACCCCCGGCCCCTCTCCCAGAGGGAGAGGGGAGATGGGGATCGGGGCTAGGTTGCTGCCTGGAAGAGTCGTCTGCGAGAAAGGGGCTAGACCTGCTAGGTCTCTGGCTTGGGCAAGGCGGGATCCCGGCGAGTTTCCCTAAGGCTTTCGCCAAGAGAGGTCAGCTTGCCACCCTCTTCGGCGGCCAAGTCAGCAGAACGGGCGATCTCGTAGAGGCTTTTGACCACGCTAGAGAGGGGAATGGCGATGATCACGCCCAGGATACCCCCCAGTTGCGCCCCCACCAACAGGGCGATCAAGATCCACACCGGGTTGAGGCCAATCAGCTCCCCCATCAGGCGAGGGGCGATGACCCGATCCTTAACCTGCTGCACAATTAGGGAGACCAGCACCACCTTGAGGCTGAGCCAGATATCCTGAAAGGCCAGCAGCACCGCTGCCGCGCCGATGCCGATAAAGCCTCCCACCAGCGGGATCACCTCCAGCAGGCCGATCAACAGGCCAAACAAAAGCCCGAAGGGCACGCGCAAAAAACCAAAAATTGGCACCAGCATCAGGGCCATGATGAACCCCAACACCAACTGGCTGATGAGAAAGTTCTGGAAACTCAGAGCCAGGGCTTCGCCGATGCGCGGCCCCCAGGGCTTGGGAAAGAGGCTGAGCAACCCCTGCCAAAACTGGCCGCCGTAGAGCAGCATGTAGAGGGCCAACACCAGTACCAACACCAAATCGATCACCTGGTTAAAGGTGCCCAGGAGGATGTCCAGGGATTGGCCGGCAATTTTTTCGGCGCTGGCCTGCAGGCGGTTGAGGAGGGTGTTCACCAGCTCTGTCTGGCCGAGGTTGATGTTGCGCTCTGCCGCCCACAGGCTGATTTGATCCAGCCAGCTTTGTAAGGTATCCACCCACTCCGGGATCCGCGCCCCCAACTGCACCACCTGCTTGGCCAGGATGGGCACGATGGCGATCCCTACCAAGGCCAGCAGCACCACCGACAGGGCAAAAACCAGGGTGACCGCCAAACCCCGACTGACCCGATAGCGCCGCAGCACCTGTACCGGATAGTTGAGCAAAAAGGCCAGCACCGCCGCCGTCAGGATGGTGGTGAGCAGATGGCCAAACAGCCGGCCCACCTGTAGGGCCAGCCAGCCGCTAATGACGATCAAAATCCAGGTGAGCAGCAGCCGCTGCAAGGGCGAGAAGCGATTCATGCCAGGGGGATCCCCAAGAGCCTAAAAACCCAGGATGCTATATCCACTATCCACGTAGATCACCTGGCCGGTAATGCCGCTGGCCAGGTCGCTGGCCAAAAAAGCAGCCACATTGCCCACCTCGAGCTGGGTGATATTGCGCCGCAGCGGAGCTTTCTCCTCCACCGCGTGCAGCATGGCATGAAAATCCGAAATCGCCGAAGAAGCCAGGGTGCGAATGGGCCCGGCAGAGATAGCATTCACCCGGATCCCGGCAGGGCCCAGCTCGGCCGCCAGGTAGCGAACACAGGTTTCCAGGCCCGCTTTGGTCACCGCCGCCATGTTGTAGTTGGGCACCACCCGCACGCCCCCCAGATAGGTGAGGGTGAGGATGCTGCTGCCGGCTCTCAAGAGGGGCTTGGCGGCCCGGCAGAGGGCAATCAGGGAGTAGGTGCTCACATCCATGGCCAGGGCAAACCCTTCTCGGGAAATATCGCTAAAGTTGCCGCTCAGCTCTTCTTTTTTAACGAAAGCCAGGCAGTGAACCAAGATATCGACCTGACCCCATTTTTGGGCCACCCCTTGAAACAGATCGTTGATCTGCTGGTCGCTTTGCACATCGCAGGGAAGGAGAAAGTCGGGCTGTAGGGGCTCGGTTAGTTGCTGAACTTTGGTCTTGAAACGATCCCGCTCGTCGGGTAGATAGGTAACCCCCAGGCTGGCCCCCGCTTTGTGCAGTTGCTGGGCAATGCCCCAGGCGATAGAACGCTCGTTGGCAATGCCGGTTACCAAGGCTTTTTTTCCGGTCAGGTCTAGCATAGGGAGAACAAGGAGTAGGGGTGCATTGTTTATCTATCCTCCCACAGAAGAAGGGATCCCTTAGCTGGGCTGATAGGTGGAAGCCACGTGCAGTTCTTTGAGCTGCTTGGGCTCGACGCCGGCAGGGGCGCCGGTGAGCAAACACCTGGCCTGCTGGGTTTTGGGAAAGGCGATGACATCGCGGATGGAATCTTCCCCCGCCAGCAGCATCACCAGCCGGTCTAGGCCGTAGGCGATGCCCCCGTGGGGCGGCGTGCCGTACTCAAAGGCTTCTAGCAAAAAGCCAAACTTGTCCCGCGCCTGCTCAGGGGTGAGGCCGATGGCCTGGAAAACCTGCTCCTGGATCTCCCGCTGGTAGATGCGCAGGGATCCCCCGCCCACTTCCACGCCGTTCCAGACCAGGTCGTAGGCCTGGGCCCGCGCCGTTTTTAGGTCGGCCAAGTCGTCGGGGTGGGGAGCGGTAAAGGGGTGGTGCAGGGCTTCTAGGCGGTTTTCCTCGGCGTTGAACTCAAACATGGGGAAATCGGTGATCCAGAGAAGATTCAAGGCGTTCTCCGGGATCAAGCCCAGCTCCTGCCCCAGGTGCAGCCGCAGGCGGCCCAGCGACTCGTTGACCACGGCAGCCGGCCCTGCCCCAAACAGCAGCAGATCCCCTGGCTTGGCGTTGGTCATCTGCAGCAACTGCTTCTCCTGCTCAGGGCTAAGGCTTTCCTTGAGGGCACCAATGGTATCGAGGCTGCCGGCGCGCACCCGAATGAAGGCCAGGCCGCCCGCCCCGTACTGGGTAACCAGCTTGAACAGATCGCCGCCGGGCTTGATGCGGGTGTTGGAGATCCTCTCGTCGCCGCCGGGCACCGGCAGAGCCTTGATCACTCCCCCCTGCTGCAGGGCTTTGGCGAAGACTTGAAAGCGGGATCCCTGAAACACCCCCGAAACATCCACCAACTCCAGCCCAAAGCGGGTGTCGGGTTTGTCGGAGCCGTAGCGGGCCATAGCCTCGGCGTAGGTCAGCCGCGGGAAGGGACGGGGCAGGTCGATCCCTTTGACAGTTTTGAAGATGTGGCCGATGAGCCGCTCGTTGAGCTCCAGGATTGCCTCCTGATCCAGGAAGCTCATCTCCATGTCCAACTGGGTAAACTCCGGCTGGCGATCCGCCCGCAGATCTTCATCCCGAAAACAGCGGGCAATTTGGTAGTAGCGATCCACGCCAGCCACCATCAGCAACTGCTTAAAAAGCTGGGGCGACTGCGGCAGGGCAAACCACTCGCCGGGGTTGACGCGGCTGGGCACCAAGTAATCTCTGGCACCTTCGGGGGTGGAGCGGGTGAGGATGGGGGTCTCCACCTCGATAAAGCCTTCTTCGTCCTCCAGAAAACGGCGAATGGCCTTGATCACCTGGTGGCGCAGTTGCAGGTTGCGGGACAAGCGCTCCCGCCTCAAGTCCAAGTAGCGGTAGCGCAGGCGGATCTCCTCCCGCACCTCTTCCCCTTCTTCCCCCGAGACACTGAAGGGAAGCTGCTTGCCCACGCGGCTGAGAATTTCCAGCTCTTCTGCGTAGACCTCCACTTCGCCGGTGGCCAGGCGGGGGTTAAAGGAGTCTTCAGGCCGCCGCTGAACCGTTCCCGTTGCCCGTACCACATATTCGTTGCGCACCTGCCCCGCCAGCTCGTAGGAGAGGGGGGTCTTCTGGGGATCCGCCACCAGTTGCACAATGCCGGAGCGATCCCGCAGATCGAGAAAGATCACCCCCCCGTGGTCGCGGCGGCGGTCGATCCAGCCGTAGAGGGTGACACTCTGGCCGATGTGAGCTGGGCGCACTTGGCCACAATAGAGGGAACGGGGTGGGCGACGGATAGCAGCAGGCATGGACGCGGTAAGAAAACAAGGGTCTGAGCCCCTATCATACAAAACTCAGCCCCCCTGCCTCGATTCTGCCCCTCAAGGACAATCAGGGGATCCGCCCAAGGCCCCCACAATCGTGCAGGTGTTGTGGCGCATCATAGCGATGTAGGTTTCGGCACCGCTGCCTGGCTCCCCTAGGGAGTCCGAGTACAGTTCCTGTTCGGCCACCTGGACTCCCGCTTCGGCGGCCACCGTCTGGATGAGAGCGGGGTTAAGGGTGGTCTCGGCAAAAACCGCCGGCACCCCCAGGGTGCGGATCTCCTCCACCAACCGAGCCACTGTCTGGGCGCTGGGCTGTTCCTCGGTGCTCATCCCCAAGAGAGATCCCCCCATCTTCAGGCCGTAGGCTTGGGTGTAGTAGGCAAAGGCAGCGTGGGTGGTCACCAAAACCCGGTTGGCAGGGGGAATGGTCTGAATCTGCTCCGCGATCCAGGCGTGGAGCTCTTCCAGCTCCGCCCGATAGGCGGCGGCATTGGCCTGAAAAAAAGCCGCTTCGCCGGGCACCTGTTCCGCCAGCTCCTGGGCAATGGGCTCCACCATGAGGATGACGTTTTCCACATTGCCCCATACATGGGGATCCGGCGTCGGGATCCCGTCCTCATCGGTGACGATGGGGTCGAGGATCTCGGCCAGGGCAACCCGCCGCGCCCGTTGAGCAGCAGCGTTGACGAGACGAATCAACCCCGCCTCCAAGTTGTAGCCGTTGTAAAACACCAGATCCGCCTGCTCGAGAGCTGCGGCATCTGCCGGTGTCGGCTCATAGACGTGGGGATCCTGTCCCGGCTGCAGCAGGCTGCTGAGCTCAACGCGATCTTGCCCCACCTGCCCTACCCAATCGGCGATCAAGGTGGTGGTAACCACAACGCGGGGACGTGCCACAGCCAAGCCGGCCAGGGACAGCCAACCGCCCATCAGCAGGCCAAGCCCTACCACCAAGCGGCGCAAAGAAAAGATCTTGGTTTTCATAATTGTTTCACTATTTGAGTTTCCCCTTAGGGTACACTGGTCTTGGCGAAAATGAAAGGAAAATGAAAAAGCCAGCGATTGCTCTCCCTCTTCGTCCGGCCTCTCTGGTGGTGCGGGATCTGACGGTGCGCTATGGCAAGTTGCTGGCGTTGGAGCGGATCAGCGCCGAGATCCGGCCGGGGCGCATCACGGGCATCCTGGGGCCCAACGGGGCCGGCAAAAGTACGCTGCTCAAGGCGCTGTTGGGGTTGGTGCCAAAAGAGGGGGGCGAGGTGCGCTACGGCGGCCAGGCGCTGCGGGGGGAGCAGGTGGCCTATGTGCCGCAGCGGTCGGCCATCGACTGGAGCTTTCCGGCCACGGTGTGGGATGTGGTGCTGATGGGACAGGTGAGAGCTGCCGGCTGGTTGCGCCGCATCGGTCCGCAAGGTCGGGAGCGGGCAGCGCAAGCTCTGGAGCGGGTGGGGATGGGGGCCTATCGGGATCGGCCCATCGGTCGGCTATCAGGGGGACAGCAGCAGCGGGTGTTTTTGGCGCGGGCTCTAGCGCAGGCAGCCGAGATCTACGCCCTGGACGAGCCGCTGGCCGGGATCGACCAGCCCAGCGAAGCCATTGTGTTTCAGGTTTTGCGGGAGCTGGCCGACGCCGGCCATATCGTGATGGTGGTGCACCACGACCTGGGGCAGGCGCTGGCCCACTTTGATGAGGTGCTTCTCCTCAACCGCGTCCTGATTGCCCAGGGATCCCCGCAGCAGGTGCTGCAGCCGCAGGTGTTGCAGCGGGCCTATGGCCGCATCCTGCCCTTGGACTCAGCTGCCTAGGGGGTGAGGGGTGGTATGGAAGGGCTCTGGCACACCCTGGCGGATCCCTTGCGGTTTGCCTTTATGCAGCGGGCTCTGCTGGTGGCGGTGGCCATCGGCGTTCTCTGCGCGGTGGTGGGCAGCTATTTGCTGGTGCAAAGCTTGGCCCTCCTGGGGGATGCCCTCAGCCATTCGCTGCTGCCGGGCCTGGCCATTGCCTACCTGCTGGATCTCAACCTCTTTGTCGGTGCCTTCGTGGCGGGGTTACTGAGCGCCCTGCTCATCCAGTGGATCCGCTCCGCCACCCCCCTCAAGCCCGATGCGGCCATGGGGATCGTCTTTTCTGCTTTTTTTGCCCTAGGGATCCTCTTAATCACGTTAATCCAACGGCGGGCCCGCATCGATCTCAACCACTTCCTCTTCGGCAACCTCCTGGGGGTGAGCGCCGCTGATGTGTTGACAGTGGTGGGCATCACCGTCCTGGTGCTGGGATTGGTGGCCCTCTTTTTTAAGGAGCTGACCTTCTACAGTTTCGATCCCCTGGGGGCCAAGGCAGCCGGCCTGCCTACTGCAGGGTTGGGATGGGGGCTGATGGCGCTCACCTCCCTCACTCTGGTGGCCAGCATGAAGGCGGTGGGGGTGCTGCTGGTGCTGGCCATGCTCATCACGCCAGCAGCAACAGCTTACCTGCTGGCGCCTCGCCTGCACCAGGTAATGCTGCTGGGATCCCTCTTTGGCGTCAGCGCTAGCCTGCTGGGGATGTACGCTAGCTACTACCTCAACGTCGCCTCCGGCCCGGCCATTGTCTTGGTGGCCTCCGTTTGGTTTGGCTTAGCCTTTCTGGCCAGAGTCATCTTCGGCCAAAGCTAAAGGCCGGGGAGAGAAGAGAGGGATCCCCGGCCCAGAGCCTATCCGATTAGAAGCGGGAAGAGCGACCATCTCGACTGCCGCCTGCGCTGGCCTGACGTGGCATTGCCTTGTTGACCCTCAGATCCCGGCCCATCCAGGTGGCGCCATCCAGCTCGTCGATGGCTTTTTGCTCATCGGCCTCGTTTTCCAGCTCCACAAAAGCAAAGCCGCGCTTGCGGCCCGTTTCCCGATCTACCGGCAGCTTAATTTGCTTGACGGTGCCGTACTCGGCAAACACAAGCCGCAGATCTTCTTCACTGGCCTTGAAGGACAGATTGCCCACAAAAATGGTCATAACGTAGCGAACTCCGAACCTTAACCTTTAGCGCTCAGTTCGGAAGCTCACCTGGTTAGACCATTGGCTCAATCCGAACCTGATGCCAACCACATCTTAGTCTCCCCAACGGCATTTGCAAACTACCTGTTCAAGATCTTTCTCCAAGAATTTGCAGAAGCTTTTTTGAGCTAGGAAATTAAGGATCCCAACTGTTAGCAGCGCTTGCCTTGGCCCAGCGGCTGGCGTTTGGGAATGCCGGGAGAGCGGGGATAGCAAGCTGGTGTGGGGGCAACTTTCTCCACCAGCAGGCAATGCCGTATCCCGTGGCTGCGGGGGGTAGTGAAGGCTTCGACGTGGATCAGCTTCCCCCCCAGGAGAGAAAGGGCTCGCTCCAGAGTTTGGGCTTCTGCCTCGATCCAATGGCCACGGTAGAGGATGGCGCGTCCCCCCACCTTGAGCAGGGGCAGACAATACTCGGCGCAAACCTCTGCCGCTGCCAGGGCTCTGGCCAGGGCCAGATCGTAGCTGCCGCGTTCCTGCGGGTCTTGCCCCCAGATTTCGGCTCGCTGGGCCACCGCCCGCGCCTGGGTCAGGGAGAGCTGCTGCAGGGCCTCTTGCACAAAGGCAATCTTGCGTTGGCTGCTGTCCAATAGGGTGAAGCTGGCCTGGGGCAGGGCAATTTGGGCCGGGATCCCTGGAAACCCTGCCCCGGTGCCGATGTCGATGCCCCGCCAGGGCCGAGCTTGAATCGCCGCCCAGGATCCCAGCAAGCGCAGGCCCCGCAGCGAGTCCCACAGGTGTTTCTCCCAAAAATCGATGGGAGCGGTGATGCGGGTCAGGTTCTGGGTGCGGTTTCCGGCCATCACCAGGGGATAGAGCTGTTGCAGTTGCTGCCGCTGCGGCTCAGAAGGCTGCCAGCCCAGCTCCGCCAGCCAGCTCTCCCAGAGGGCCTCCAGTTCGGGGGGCTCAGAGGTAGGCGGGGCAGCCTTCTTCATCCCAGGGATCCCAGCCATCGCGATCCCAGTTGCAATCCGGCAGGAATGGCTCGGTCGGCCCAGCCTTTCAGCTCTTGGGTCAAGCCCTGCAAAGATCGGTCGGCGCCCAGCAGCTCCTGGTTCAAGCACACCAGCTCCTGCAAATCCAGCTCCTGGCAGTTGGCCCAATCTTCTGCCAGCAAGTTGATCGGTTGGGGCTGAGCTTGCAACGGCTGCTGGGCAGCCAACTCCAGCTCTATATCCAAAAGCACCTGCTCCAGCCGTTCTACCCGCTCTTGCATCTGGGCCAATAAGGCCGCCAACTGCTGGCAGCAATGGTGAACCCGCTGAGCATAAACCTTGAGCGGCAGCGTCAGCGGCAGCAGCGACTCAGACAACAGTTGAATCAGGTGCTGGGCCTCCAGTTCTTCCAGTTGCAGATCTTGCCAAATGGCATGGTAAAAATGGAGCGAGCGACGACAGGTTTCCAGGCGCTGGTAGCAGGGCTGCAATACAGAGCCGCGCAACTCCTGCAGATAATCGGCCCACAGTTGTCCGGCCTCTACCACCCAACCCGTTTGCAGAAAACTCCACCCCTGGGCCAGCAGCCAACTGATCACCAGGCCTGCCAACAACTGCGGCTTTTGCTGGGCCAGAAAAGGCAGAAGATGCTCTCCCCAAATCGCCAACCCCAGCCAGAGCAGAGCGGCCAAAGCCAAGTGGGGCAAGCTGATCATCTGGGCCAGAAGCTGAGCAGAACCTGCGGATCCCTGGGGAAGTCGGCGCTGCCGCAGCATCCAGATGAGCCCTGCACCCAAGCTGTACAGCCCTCCCCCCAACAGCGGGATCACCACCAACCACAGGGGTTGCCCCCTCCACAGGTGCGGCAATAGCCCAGCCTGGCCCGGCGCATCCCAACTGAGCAAATACAAAGCCAACAAAGCCAAAACCACACCCCACCCCTGCTGCCGTTGGAGGCGGCGGGCCAGCAGGCGGCGGCGACGACGAAGATAGGTTTGAAAGGATTCAGCCACAATGGACATAAAACGATGGATCGCAGATCCCTGCCAATATCCCCACCGGTCTGGATCGCCTCCTTACGATCATAAGTCTTGACTCGGCCCTGGCGTCTCTGGGTTCACTATTGCGATTATTACTGGGAGTCATCGCTTGGCTGGCGGGGCAGGGCTCATCAGACAGTTTTTCAGAGAAGTTCTGTTCTCAAAGCGGGCCTGGGAGAAGCTGTCCAGGACAGGCGGCTACAAGAAAATCCCCCATCCCTGCTACGATGGAAAGGTCCTTAACGTTTCTTATCCACAGCCAAGTTGGTTTCTTGGTTCGGGTTTTCTCTTCTGCACTGTGCGAGGTTTTGTGAGCGCTTCTGCATCTCTCCTTAGCTCTGACCTATCTCTCTCCCCCCTCAAGGTGCAGCGCCAGATGATCGTTATTCTCGACTTTGGATCCCAGTACTCGGAGCTCATTGCCCGTCGTATTCGCGAAACCCACGTCTATTCGGAAATCCTTTCCTACCGCACCACCGCTGAACACCTGCGGCAAATGCGGCCCCAGGGCATCATCCTCTCCGGCGGCCCCAACTCGGTCTATGAGCCGGGCGCTCCTGCTTGTGACCCGGAGATCTGGAACTTGGGGATCCCCATCCTGGGCGTATGCTATGGCATGCAGCTCATGGTGCAGCAGTTGGGGGGCAAGGTGGAGCCAGCCCAGAAGGGGGAATACGGCCGTGCCGCCCTGCACATTTTGGATCCCACCGACCTGCTCACCAACTTGCCGGAAAACAGCATCATGTGGATGAGCCATGGGGATGCGGTGACCGAGTTGCCGCCAGGTTTTCACGCCCTGGCTGCCACGGACAACACCCCCTGTGCCGCCATTGCCGATCCCACTCGCCGTCTTTACGGGGTGCAATTTCACCCAGAGGTGGCCCACTCGGAGGCCGGTGCCTTTCTCATTCGCAATTTTGTCTATCACATCTGCGGCTGCGAGCCCACCTGGACAACGGAAGCTTTTCTGGAGGAGGCGATTCGGGAAGTCCGGGCCCGCGTGGGCGACAAGAAGGTGTTGTTGGCCCTTTCGGGGGGGGTGGACAGCTCTACTTTGGCTTTTTTGCTGCACAAGGCCATCGGCGACCAGCTCACCTGCGTCTTCATCGATCAGGGGTTTATGCGCAAGGATGAGCCGCAGCGGCTGCTGCGCCTTTTCCAGGAACAATTTCACATCCCTGTCCACTACGTAGATGGCCAGGAGCGCTTCCTCCAACAGTTGAAGGGAGTTACCGACCCGGAAGAAAAACGCAAGCGCATTGGGGCAGAGTTTATTCGCGTGTTTGAGGAGGAGTCGCAGCGGCTGGGCCCCTTCGAGTACTTAGCCCAGGGTACTCTTTACCCCGATGTGATCGAGTCGGCCAATACCAATGTGGATCCGGTGACCGGAGAGCGCATTGCCGTCAAGATCAAAAGCCACCACAATGTCGGCGGGCTGCCGGAAAATCTGCGCTTTAAGCTGGTAGAACCTCTGCGCAAGCTCTTCAAAGATGAGGTGCGGCAACTGGCCCGCTCGTTGGGTTTGCCGGAAGAAATTGTTGGCCGCCATCCTTTCCCGGGGCCGGGACTGGCCATCCGCATTGTGGGCGAAGTCACCAAAGAGCGGCTGGAAACCCTGCGCGAGGCGGACATGATTGTCCGCCAGGAGATCAACCGCTCCGGCTACTACCCCAAGTTGTGGCAAGCCTTTGCCGTGCTGCTGCCGGAAGTGCGCTCGGTGGGGGTGATGGGGGATAAGCGCACCTATGCCTGCCCAGTGGTGGTACGACTGGTTACCAGCGAAGATGGTATGACGGCGGATTGGGCCAGGGTGCCCTACGACCTCTTGGCCACCATCTCCAACCGCATCGTCAACGAGGTGCCGGGCATTAACCGCGTCGTTTATGACATCACTTCCAAGCCACCCGGCACCATCGAGTGGGAGTGATGCGGGTCAGGCGGGATCCCTTGCCTCTGGCCTCAAGGCCGGCCTGGATCAATCACCTATGGCCTGCTTCCGGCAGGGAATAGGAAGGGCTTGAGCTGAAGGGCTGAGCGGCTTGGACTTCCATGCGAGCCAGGGTTGTGGCCGCGTCGGCCAGTTGTAGGGCCAGGTTGGCACGGCTAATCGGATCCCGGGCATTCCAGAGATCGTGTCCCAAACAAAACACCCGATAGCGAAAGGCTTTGATCGAGTGCGATGGGATGACTTTGACCGTCATAGCTACAACCTCTTCTCCACAGAGACATGAATCGTCAGCAGAACCCGCTCGGGCTCAAGGTAAACAAATGTTACCAAAACAACCTCATCCTCAGAGGCGATACTTACTGGGCAGGTAGCTTTGGGGGGCTCCACCCGTTCATGCCTTACCCCCACAGTGTATTCTCCAACCGGCAGGTCATCAAATCCAGCATCCGCATAAATCAGCTCGATGGTTTCTTCTGCGATCAACTGCCCCTCTCGCTCCAAGAAACTGAGAAAAGGGATCCCGTCGATGGAAGTGAGGGCGTTGTTGGCCTGGTTGCGGATCATCACAAAAATGTCGGACATAGCTGGGATGCCCTCTCTCAAGGCTCCCCTCGCGAGGCTGCGGGAACGGGGCCCGACGCTTCTAAGCTGCCACCCAGTTCTTAGCCCTGGACGGGCGCAGGGACAAGACAGGCTTGCAACTTTTGCCGCAGCTTGGCCGTATCGAGGTGCTGGCCGATGAGCACCAACTGGTTTTTGGGCTGGCGAGGCCATGCATCGCTGCTGAGGGTGTAGCGCCGACCGCTGAGGTGGAAGATATGTCGCTCTGGGCTTTCTTCAAACCACAGGATCCCTTTGGCCCGAAAGACTGCCTCGGGCAACTCATTGAGAAAGTTCTGGAAGGCGTCTAGAGAAAAAGGCTGATCGCTCTCAAAAGCTAGGGAGTTAAAACCATCAACCTCGATGTGGCTGCGGTGCGAGTGGCCATGCTCGTGGCTGTGTTCGTGGTCGTGCTCATGGTCATGCTCGTGCCCATGCTCAGTGTCGTGAGCCTCCTCCTGGGGCAGAGAGCTGGACTGAAACAGATCTGTATCCAGGATCAGCTCCAGGGGTACTGCGCTGTTGACCGTGCGCAAAATGCGGGCATCTTCCTTGATCTCGCGGATGCGTTTTTCCAGGCGCTCGATTTCCGTCGGCTCGACCAAGTCCGTTTTGTTGAGGAGAATCACATCCCCATAGGCAATTTGGCTGTAGGCCACGTCGCTGTTGAACAGGTCGGGGGCGAAGTTGGTGGCGTCTACCAAGGTGATGATCGAGTCCAGCCGCGTCAGATCCCGCAACTCTGGCCCCAAAAAGGTGAGGGCAACCGGCAAGGGATCCGCCAATCCTGTGGTCTCCACCACCAGGTAGTCGATTTTGGCGGAGCGTTCCATCAGGCGCAGCACGCTCTCGGCGATGTCATCCCGGATGGTGCAGCAGATGCAGCCGTTGTTCAGCTCCACCAGGTCTTCTTCGCTGGAGACGATCAGCTCGCCGTCGATGCCGATCTCGCCGAATTCGTTGACCAGCACCGCCGTGCGCATCCCTTTTTGGTTGCTGAGAATGTGGTTGAGCAGGGTGGTTTTCCCACTGCCCAAAAAACCCGTGATGATGGTGACAGGTAAGCCTCGCTTGGGCACTTCGATGGTTGCGGTCATAGAGGGGCAGCGATCTAGATAAAGGGAACTCTTCCACTCTATCCTCATTGCCCTCGTCCCGTGAGACCGGGTGACCCCCTCAGCTTGGCTTGTCGAGATGGCTATCTGTCCTGGGCGATTTCCACTCGGTTGCCCGGCCCCAGGCTGACGCGGAACTGTCGCGCGCCTGTCGGCAAGGGATCCGGCGGCAACTCCGGCAGGTCGGCAAAAGGAGTTGCGGCGCGGCGCTGCCGGGCCAGCTCATTCTCCGGCTCGGCAGCCAACAGGGATCCCGTCCCATCCACGGTTATCCAATAGACCAGGCTCTCCTGCAAATCAGGGGGAGACTGCCATTGCTCTGCCAGAGTGTCTCGCAGACGGAGAAGGGGAGCCGGCCCTGTTGAGTCAAGTTCTGGGGCAGTTGTGGCCAAAGGCTGCGGTTGACCCGACACCGCAGGGGTGGTGAGCTGCTCCTGCACCGAGTTGGCAGCCGTAGGATCCCTGGGTGGGCGGCTGGCCCAGATCCCGACACCGGCCACGAGAGCGATCCCTCCCACCAGCAGGGCGGCGATCCCGGTGGGCTGTCGATACCAAGCCCGCCTCACCGGAGTTCTCAGACTGGCCAGTTGGGGAATGTCATCGGCCACTTGGGAAAGGTTCTCCAGCAGGTCGTACAACTGGGTCATCGACAGATCCACCTGAGCGATGCGATCCTCCCCTTGGCGCACCGTGAGGCGATGAAAAATAAAATCCAGCGGACGGATGGCCACAGTACCGCTGAAGGTTCCCTTGGGTTCTCCGCTCAGATGGGATCCGACGTAGCGGTCGATCACCGTGATCAAATCGTTGAGCCAAACACTGTCCCCCTGCAGAGTTTTGCTGGTCTCCCCCTGGCGAATTTCCAACTGACACTCGAAGTTCTGCTGGATGGCTCGCAGGAGCGGCGTTGAGGAACCCCCCGCAGCTTCGGGCAGGCTGGGCGCTTCTCCCCGCACCGTGAGGGTCGAGGTGGGCTGTTGATAGGTATGGCTGAGAAGGGTGAGACTGGGCATGGCAACCGAAACAACACAGACTAAGGATCCCAGGAGAAGGAGTCTATTTCAGGAAGAGGGCAAAGCATCCGATCCGGAGCTATGGGCTACCTCCCCTTCTTCTAGGTCACTGCCGGCGGGCAACTCCATCTCAGGACGGCTGAGCAAGGCTTTCCACAGGCGCTGTGCCCCTCTGGGGCTGCTGTAGAACATCAGCTCGATCAAGATGCGCAGGGCCAGCTCGGCAAGGCTGTTCTCGTCGCGCACATCCCCATCCACCATGCGGCTGCGATAGTGAGAGAGAAATTCATCTAGGTAGTCTCCCACCAGCGGCTGACGGAAAGGGCTGAGCTCCTGCTCGACAGCAGCTTCCAGTTGTTCCAAGGTGCTGCGGATACGGGCCTGTTGCTGAGCAGCCAGATGGGCAATCACCATCACCAGGGCGCGGGCCTCTTCGATATCGACTCTCTTGCGCCCACCGCTGCTGCGGCGCAGAGGGTTAGCGTTGCGCAGGCGCCAGAGGGCTACCCGATCGCCAATCTGATCTTCCAAGTCTAGAGCTTTGGCTGCAGCCAGAACCGCCTCAGAACTTTCTCCGCTCAGGGATTCCAGCCCCAGTAGCAACAAATCCAACTGGGCTTTGATGGTACCGGTAGCTGTGGTAAGGCCGGCGGGCTGAGGGTCTAGCTGAGTCTGTTTAGATTCCACCGTCACGCTGTCAAGGGGAGCTTTTGGTTTCAACGAAACTCTATGATCTCCTGTTCGAGCCAAACCTGCAACCGGATCCCTCCTGTGCTTGAGGGAGCAAGACCTTCTGACCCTTGCTCTGGCCGAAGGCTTGGATAAGGACATCTGGCAGGCGCTGGCCATTGTCCTGCTCATTCTCGCTTCTGAAGAGTTCCCCAACCAGGTTAGAAGTCAGACCGAGTTGTTCTGGGTCAGTTGTTATTTTTGCAACGAACCCATCTTTCCAGCCTGTTGGCCCTCAAGAAAAGGAGAGTGGCAAGACGGCGCTGTTGGCCCAGAATGGTGGTGTATGATTGGAGTCTGTAGCGGCTGGGAAGAGAGAGGGATCCGCATTTTGCGGCTTGATTGCCTGGCTGTCTCTGGGCTGCCCTTTCTGACCGCCTCAGCGCCGGGCGTACCCACAGATGAGCATGAGCGCTCCTGCTGCCCAACCCAACCCTGTCCACTGGGTCTTGATCTTCACCGATCAGATGGGTCGGCGCGGCGTTGTCTTGGACAAGATTTACTACTCGGTGGGCCGGGCAGCCAGCAACCACATCCGCCTCTGCGACCCTTGTGTTTCGCGAGAGCATGCCCTGATTATCCGCATTCCGGAAGAGAACCGGGCCGGATACGGCTACATGATCTTCGACGGCAGCTCGGCATCCCGCCGCAGCACCAATGGTTTGTTTGTCAATGGGAAACGGGTTTTGTCCCATCGCCTTGAGCTTTTGGATAAGATAGGCTTCGGCCCGAATGTGACGGCAATTGTGGAGAGCACCGACCGCCTCAGCCCGGAGACGCTAGCGGCTCTCTTGAGGCCGCCGACCCTCGGCGACAATGTAGCCCTGGCCGGATCCCAGAGAGCAACCTCGAAAGAGACGCCCAGAGAGAACGACGACTTCACCGCCGCTTGATGGGGTGAATGATTCTCAACCCAGCCCCCTGCCGAGTTTTGGGTTCCTGTGCCTCCCATGCCCCCTGCCCTGAGCGGCTACTGGCAAAATGGCTTCGACCTGGCAGCCCATCTGGGATCCTTCCTGGGCCTTGAGGCTGGTGAGCTGCGGGAGAAGCTGCGGCTGGGGCAGCAACAGTTGGCAGAGCTGGGCCGGCGCGACTTCGGCTGGGATCAGGCAGACGCCTTTTACCGGGATCGGGTGGGATCCGCCTATTTGCTGGACTTGGCCGCTTGGCACCTGAGCAGCACCGACTACATCGGCAATACCCTGCGCCTGGTGGCCGACCATGCCCGCGGTCTGGTGCTGGATTTTGGCGGTGGCATTGGCACCCACACCATTGGGGCGGCTCTCTGCCCGGCGGTGGAGCAGGTGATTTTCTGGGATATCAACCCCATCCATCGGCAGTTTGTGCAACTGCGGGCGGAAAAGCTGGGCCTAGGCGAACGGATCCACTGCCCGGAAACCTTCCCGCAAGGGATCCCCTTTGACACCGTCATCTGCTTCGATGTACTAGAGCATTTGCCGGATCCGGCAGCGCAGTTGCGTCAGTTTTACGCCTGGCTTAAGCCGGAAGGCAAATTGTTGATCAACTGGTACTTTTTCAAGGGGTTTAATGGTGAATTTCCTTTTCACCTGGACGATCCGCAAAAAGTCGAGCAATTCTTTCAGGTGTTGCAAAGCCATTTCTTAGAAGTGTTTCATCCCTATCTCATCACCGCCCGCTGCTACCGTAAGTGGAACAAAAGCTGAGGGGAGCGGCAACTGGGATCGCAAATCCAATCGCCCAAGCAGGACGAAGTCTCTGCAGTATGGTCATTCCAAATAGCAATGAAATGCTTCGTTACTGTCGTGATTGCTACGAACGCTGCCGCGAACGCGCCCCTCTAACTCCCCTCTCCCTCAGGGAGAGGGGCTGGGGGTGAGGGCCTCAGGGAGAGGGGCTGGGGGTGGTCGCGTGAGCGGCGCGGAGCGCTTGGGCACCTCAGGGAGAGGGGCTGGGGGTGAGGGTTAACTCCCTGATTAGTTCTCCTCATGGGCAAAGCGACGGTAGAGAAAGTCGAGGGCAGAGTTGCGCAACTCGTAAAATTCCGGCATTTCCATGATGCGCGCGCGGCTGCGCGGTCGCCCAAAGGGGATCGTCAAAATCTCGCCAATATGGGCAGCAGGGCCATTGGTCATCATCACCACCCGGTCTGCCAGATAAAGAGCCTCGTCGATGTCGTGGGTAATCATCAAAACCGTGCAGCGGTGATCTCGCCAAATGGCCAGCAGCTCATCCTGCAGCTCTTGCTTGGTAATGGGATCCAAGGCCCCGAAGGGCTCATCCAGCAACAGCACTTCTGGGCGCACCGCCAGCGCGCGGGCAATGGCCACTCGCTGCTTCATACCCCCGGAGAGCTGCTTGGGCCGCTTGTGGGCTGCTTCGGCCAAACCCACGAGTTCTAGGTGTTCTTGAACGATTTCCCTTTTCTCTCTAGGGGATTTATCGGGATAGACCTGGTCCACCACCAAATAAACATTTTCAAAAGCCGTCAGCCAGGGCAGAAGGGAATAGTTTTGGAACACCATCATCCGATCCGGCCCTGGGGCGGTGATGGGCTGGCCCTTGAGGGTGATGGATCCCGAAGTAGGAGCAGAAAACCCGGCCACCATGTTGATCAAGGTGGACTTGCCGCAGCCGGAGTGGCCGATGATGCAGACAAATTCGCCGGCGGCCACTTCCAAGTTGACATTTTCTAGCGCCACAAAGGCTCCTGCCGCCGTAAAGTAGGTCTTGCCCACATTCTGAAGGGAAAGAAGGGGCAGACCTGAGAGGGAAGAGGCTGAAGAAAAGGACAAAGAAGTTAAGCGAGAGTGGGTCATCATAAAGCCTTCCAGTTGAGTTCAGTAGAGCAAAAACTAGACCTTGCTGAGGGGGTATTCCTGCAGCTTCAGCTCCTGGCGAATGGCCACCGACTCCAGGTAGTTCAAGGGATCCTCGCCATCAAAGCGGGATCCGTCGGCAAAGAGCAAAGCCCCGCGATCGTGGGCCCGATCCGGCAGCCCCAGTTCTCTGGCAGCTAGGGCGTAGGTTTTGTCATCCAGCACTTGGTCGAGGACAGCAACCCAATTGCGAGGGAAGGGGCAGATGCCCCAGCGAGCCATCTGCGTCAGGATCCAGAGATGCTCCAAGCGTTCGGGGCAGGTGTTGCGCCCGTTGGCAAACTGGTGGAAACCGACAATCACCTGCGATTCATCGGCAATGCCCCGCTGCAGGATGCCCCTCCACCCCGGCTCCAGATCGGCTGTGACCACGCCCACATACTGGGGCTGGGCCAGCCACTCCAGGATCTGGGGACGGTGCTGCGGCTGATCGCAGTAGTGACAGGCCTCCAGCAGCGCCTTGACCAGAGCCACGTGGGTGCGGGGGTAGCTTTGGGCCCAGTCTTGGCGCACCGCCAGGACTTTCTCGATGTGGCTGGGCAAGAGTTCGGGAGTGGTGGCAACGATAACCCCCACCTGTTCCCGCACAGCGCGGGAGTTCCAGGGTTCGCCCACGCAGTAGCCGTCGATGTTGCCGGCCTTGAGGTGGGCCACCATCTGCGGCGGCGGGATCACCGTCAACGTCACATCTCGATCCGGATCCACGCCGCCGCTGGCCAGCCAATAGCGCAATAGGAAGTTGTGCATCGAGGCCGGGTGCACCACCCCCAGCGTATGAACCGTATCGGGAGTTTGGCGGAGGTACTGGCGAAGATCCCAGGGGCTCTGGAAGGCCTGCAGCAGGAGTCGGCGCCCAAAGGTGATGGCGTTGCCGCCGCGGGAAACAGTAAGCGCAGTTACCAAAGGCACCGGTACCCCGCCCACCCCCAGGGTAGAGGCCAAAGGGATCCCGGCCACCACCAGGGCTGCATCCAGCCGACCGGAGCGGCTCCCTTCCCAGATGGTTTTCCAGCCCGGCTCCCTGACCAGCGTGACCTGTTCCAGGCCGTACTTCTGAAACAGGCCCTTTTCTTGGGCCACCACCAGAGGGGCGCAGTCGTTGAGGGGCACAAAGCCAATTGCCAAGTTGACTTTTTCCAGCCCCCCCTTGGCGATGGCCACACGGGTAGGAGTTTTCTGGCGGGCCCGCTTTTGCTGGTTGAGAAAGTAGATCATCTCCCCCCGCAGGCTGTAGTACTCGGGGTGATTCACCACTTCCAACCGGTGGCGCGGCCGCGGAAACGGGATCCGCAAGATCTGGCCGATGCGGGCCTCCGGGCCATTGGTCAGCAGCACCACCCGATCCGAAAGCAGAAGCGCCTCATCCACATCGTGGGTAACCAAAATACAGGTGAGCTGCTCCGCCTGGGCAATCTCCATCAGTTGCTCCTGCAGGCTGCCGCGGGTGAGGGCGTCCAACGCCCCAAACGGCTCATCCAGCAGCAGCACCCGCGGGCGAATGGCCAAAGCCCGGGCAATGGCCACCCGCTGTTTCATCCCCCCCGACAGATGGGCGGGCCGCTTGTCGGCTGCCCCCTGCAAACCCACGCGGCGGATGTGCTCTTCCACGATGCGGGCTCGCTCTGCTTGGGGAAGGGATCCCAGCACCTCGTCCACGGCTAGGGCGATGTTTTCCCGCACCGTCAGCCAGGGCAGCAGGGAATAGTTCTGGAACACCACCATGCGCTCCGGGCCGGGCTCCGTCATCTGCCGGCCTTCCAGCAGCACGCCGCCGCGGGAGGGTTTTTCCAGGCCGGCGATGATGTTGAGGAGGGTGGACTTGCCGCAGCCGGAGTGGCCAATTAGCGAGACAAATTCCCCTTTTTGGATCTCCAGATGGATGTCTCTTAGAGCGGGATAAACCTCCCCATTGTCCAGGAAAAAGTCTTTGTCTACATGGTCAACTTCGATGTAGGGCTGAGTCTTCATGATGCTACCTAAGGGATCCCTTGAGATTCATTTTTGAAAAGTGAGCAAACTGTCAGCAGCCAACTCCGGGCTCAGTCCAACCTAGTGATCCTCGGCAACCACCAGCGAGCCAATCCAAGCCGTAACCCGATCCAACAAAAGGCCAACCAGGCCGACATAGATCAAAGCCACAATAATTTCGCTGATGCGGGAGCTATTCCAGGCATCCCAAATGAAGAAGCCGATGCCCACCCCGCCAACCAACATTTCTGCAGCCACAATCGCCAGCCAAGAGAGGCCCACCCCGATGCGCAGGCCGGTAAAGATGTAGGGCACCGTGGCCGGAAAGACAATCTTAAAGAAATACTTCCAGCCGGACATGCGTACAATTCTGGCCACATTGCGGTAGTCCTGTGGGATCCGCTGTACACCGGCAATGGTGTTGATCAAAATGGGCCAGAGGGCCGTGATGAAGATAACAAAAATGGCGGAGGGGTTGGCATCGCGAAAGGCGGCCAAAGAAATCGGCAGCCAAGCCAGAGGTGGCACCGTGCGCAACACCTGAACAATGGGATCCAAAGCCTCATGCAGCCAGCGGTTGACCCCGATCACCATGCCGCCCAAAACCCCCACCAGACTGGCCAAGAAAAACCCAATGAACACCCGCTGCAGGCTGGCCCAGATTTGCCAGAACAGTCCTTTGGCGTTGCCGCCGTAGTCAAAAAAGGGATCTTTAATGAGGGGATCCCAGGTGTCCTGCCAAACTTGGAGCGGGGTGGGCAGGTTGGCGCCGGGCCGGCTGTAGAGGATTTGCCAGAGCAGGAGCACGATGAAAATTGCCGTAGCGGGCAAGAGAATGCGGCGCAGCGCTTGATGGATCCGGACTCGTTGCCTCCAAGCGGATCCAGAGCTCGTGGCAGAAGGGATCCCGGCCTGGGCCTGAAGAGAGGCACCTTGGCTCAGCAGCCAACGGCCTAAGCGGATGAGCAAAGGGAAGAGGTGGCAGCCCACCTTCAAGGCAAAGTGGAGAAGATGCATAGTTTGCTGAGAGTAGGGCTATGGTCAAAGTCAGCGTAGGGAAAGTGCAAGAGAGAAGAGGTTTAATTTGAACCTGTCTGGGGGCTCTTAGGGAAATCTCTCGGACAGGGGGCTTGCAGGTGTTCTGCAAGCCCTGGAAGGAGCAGGCTAGGCCAGCTTCTTGATGGCCAATTTCTCCAGATAGGCAGCCGGATTTTCGGGGTCGAACTTGACCCCATCGAAGAAGGTTTCCACGCCGCGAGAGGTGCTGGGGGGAATGGCGGCCTCTTGGCCAATGGCTTTGGCGGCCTCGCGCCAGAGATCTTCTCGGTTGACCTTGTCCACCAGGGCTTTGGTATCCGTGTCGGCGGGCAGATAGCCCCAGCGGATGTCTTCGGTCAGGAACCAAAGGTCGTGGCTCTTGAAGGGGTAGGAAGCATTGTCTTGCCAGAACTTCATCAGGTGGGGGCTGTTTTGCACCACTTTGCCGGTGCCGTAGTCAAAGGTGCCTTTGGCGCGACCCAAGATATCGGCCACAGGAACCCCCAGCCAGCGGCGGTCGCCGATGATCCGGCACATTTCCTCTTTGTTCTCCATTTGGTCGCACCAGATCTGGGCTTCTTGCACCGCCTTCAACAGCGCCAAGGTGGCTTTCGGGTGGGCATCCACCCAGTCAGCCCGCAGAGCAAAGGCTTTCTCAGGATGGCGATTCCACAGCTCGCCGGTGGTGAGGGCGGTATAGCCCTCTTTTTGGTTCACCAGTTGAGCATTCCAAGGCTCGCCCACACAGAAGGCTTCCATCGTTTTGGATTTCATGTTGGCCACCATCTGGGGGGGCGGCACCACAATGACAGAGACATCGCCATTGGGATCGATCCCGCCGGCGGCCAGCCAGTAGCGCATCCACAGGTCGTGGGTGCCGCCGGGGAAGGTTACCGCGCATTTGGGATCCCTGCCGGCAGCTCGCGCTTCCGCAAACTTGGCTTTGAGGGGGGAACTATCCAGGCCAATTTGCAAATCCCGGTACTCGTTGGCAATGCTGATGCACTGACCGTCCAAGTTCAGGCGGGCCAGAATGTACATCGGTACCGGCTTGCCATCGGTAACTTTGCCGGTGGTGATGAGATAGGGCATGGGGGTGAGAATGTGCGCCCCATCGATGCCGCCAGCAGCGGATCCCAGCACCAAGTTGTCGCGGGTGGTGCCCCAAGAGGCCTGCTTGACCACCTCCACGTCCTTCATGCCGTACTTGTCAAAAAACCCCTTCTCTTTGGCGATGATCAGGGGGGCGGCGTCGGTGAGAGCAATGAACCCCAGCTTGGCCCGCGGGGTCTCGGGAGTATCGGCCTGGGCCACCCAGTAGCCCTGACCCAAAGATTGCGATTGGGCGCGTGGGATCCCAGCCGCGGCTGCTCCTGCTGCCAGGGCGGCTGCCCCGGCCAAAAATTGGCGACGGGAGAACAGTTTAGACATCGGAACCTCCAAGATTTTGAACGACGCAGAGAGAAAACCTTCCCCAGACTTGGCCCCTACTTAGCAAGCCATCACGGGGGAAGAAGCAGTTTGAGCAGCCGATGGACGCTGGCGCGGCCTGGCCCCGAAGTGCTCAATCAGCAGCTCCACCAAGACGGGCTTGAGGTCTTCGCAAGGGATCCCTCGACGCACACATTCGCCCAGCTTGGCGTCTTTGCCCACTTCTCCCCCCATGTAGATGTCCACCGCTTCCACCGGCTTGCCGTCCTTGCGGGCGGTGGTGCCCATTAGGCCGATATCGGCCACCTGGGGCTGGCCGCAGGAGTTGGGGCAGCCCGTCCAGTGGATGCGCACCGTCTGCGGGATCTCCAGCTCGGCTTCCAGCTCTTCCATTAGAGCCACAGCGCGGTTTTTGGTCTCGATGAGGGCAAAGTTGCAGAACTGGTTGCCCGTGCAGGACACCAGCCCCCGCTGCAAGGGCCCTGGGTTGGGGGAGAACTTTTTCAAGAGCGGCTCTTTAAGCAGCGGCGCCACCCGCGAATCGGGCACATTGGGGATGAGCACGTTCTGCTCCACCGTCAGCCGCAGCTCCCCGGAGCCGTATACCTCCGCTAGGCGGGCCAGCTCCATCATCTCCAGGGCATTCAGCCGTCCCACCGGCACGTGCAGGCCAACGAAGTTCAAGCCCGGCTGCTTCTGGGCATGCACCCCCAGGAGATCCCGCTTCTGCCAGACCACCTCATCTTTTTCCGCCGCTCTGGACAGCGGATGGCCGATCTGCCGCTCCACAGCCGCCCGAAACTTCTCCAGGCCCCACTCGTCAATGAGCCACATCAGCCGCGCCTTCTGCCGGTTGGCCCGCAGGCCGTGATCCCGGTAGACCAGCAGCACCGCCTCGCACAGAGGAACCACATCGCGCGGATCCACCCAGACATCCAGCCCGATGGCCTCGGCACAGCGGCGGGCCGAAAAAAAGCCCCCCACCAAGACGTTGAAGCCCAGCTTGCCCGCTTTGAAGGCCGGCACAAAGGCCAGGTCGTTGATCTCCGCATGAACGGAGTTGTCGCGACAACCGCAGATGGCGATGTTAAACTTACGCGGCAGATTGGTGAAGGAAGGGTTGCCCTCGCCGTTGTTGGTTACCATGTCCTGCACCTTGCGGGTGAGGCCGCGCACGTCAATCAGCTCATCTGGGTCAATGCCCGCAAGGGGGGATCCCGTAATGTTGCGCACATTGTCCATGCCCGACTGGATGCTGGTTAGGCCCACCTCCTTCAAGTAGCCCAAGATCTGGGGCATCTCCTCGATGGGGATGCCGCGCAGTTGCAAGTTCTGCCGGGTGGTGATGTCGGCTACGCCATCTTTTCCATAGGGATGGATGATCGCCGCCAACATCCGCATCTGGCCGCTGGTCAGGATCCCATTGGGCAGGCGCAGCCGCAGCATAAACTGGCCGGGCGTGCGCTTGCGAAAGAAGATCCCCAGCCACTTGAGGCGGTGATCCCGGTCGTCTTCAGGGATGTTCTCCCAGCCCATGCGGGCAAACGCTTCCAGCTCGGCTTTGACCGCCAGCCCGTCCTTTTCGCTTTTGAGGCGCTCAAATTGGTTCGCCATCGTCGCTGCCGTAGGGTAACACCGGCTACCTTAGCGATGGCCAACCGTTAACTTTGGTATTTGCCATTACATTTTGTAACAAGTTATGCCGTTTTGTCATTTTCCAATTGCGGTTTGTGCATAAAAGTAGGCTTGCAAAGGTGAGGCACAGTCATTTCAAGCAGCAATGAAACGTTTCTCTGCATCCTCATGGCTATGCAACGCTGTCGTGAACGCGCTGCTCTAACCCCCCTCTCCCTCAGGGAGAGGGGCTGGGGGTGAGGGCCTCAGGGAGAGGGGCTGGGGGTGGTCGCGTGAGCGGCGCGGAGCGCTTGGGCACCTCAGGGAGAGGGGCCGGGGGTGAGGGCTGGGCGGTCTGGATCTGGCTCTGCCGTGCTATGTGTAGTCGAGGTCGATTTTGGTGAACTATGGCCGGCAACTCTATTCGCTTTGGTACCGACGGCTGGCGAGCCGTGATCGCCGACGGCTTTACCTTTCAGAACTTGGCTATTGCCGCCCAGGCCAGCGCCCAGGTGTTGGCCCGCACCTATCCCGGCGCAGGGATCCTGATCGGCTACGACAACCGCTTTCTCTCTGAACGCTTTGCTGCCCACGCTGCCGAGGTGGTGGCGCGGTTGGGGATCCCGGTTTATCTCTCTGCCTGTCCTGCCCCGACGCCGGCCTTCAGTTGGGCAGCCAAAGAGCGCGGCTGCCATGGAGCCTTGGTGATCACCGCCAGCCACAACCCGCCCCACTATTCCGGCCTCAAAGTCAAAGGCGGCTTTGGCGGCTCTGTGCCCCCGGAGGTCACCGCTGCCATCGAGCAGGAGCTGCACCACCTGCAACCGCTGGGATCCAACTCCGCCCCCATCCACACCTGGGATCCCTGGCCCGGCTATCTGGCTCAGCTCAGCCGCTTTGTGGATCTGGAAAAGCTCAAGGGATCCCCGGCCAAGATCTGGGTGGATGTCATGTTTGGCTCTGGCGCCGGGGGCCTCAGCCGCCTGTTGGGGGAGAAGGTGATCGAGTTGCAGGCGCATCGGGATCCCCTATTTGGCGGCGTCTCACCGGAGCCGCTGCCGCAAAACCTGCAGACCTCTGCCCAGATCATCGCGGCGGATCCCGCCCCGTTAAAAGTGGGTCTGGTCTTCGATGGCGACGCCGACCGCATTGCCGCCCTCGACGGACAAGGCCGCTTTCTCAGCCCGCAGATCCTCATTCCCATCCTGATCGACCACTTGGCGGGGCGACGCGGCCTGCGGGGCGAAATCGTCAAAACCATCAGTGGCTCGGAGCTATTCGTCAAGGTGGCGGAGCGCTATGGCCTGCCGGTTACGGAAATGCCCGTGGGCTTCAAATACATCGCCGAGCGCATGCTGACCACCCAGGTGTTGCTGGGGGGAGAAGAATCCGGCGGCATCGGCTACCTGGGCCACATCCCCGAACGGGATGCCCTGCTTTCTGCTCTGTACTTGATTGAGGCCGTCACCGAAACCGGGCAAGATCTGAGCGCCCTTTACCGAGCTTTGCAGGAACGGGAAGGATTTAGCTCGGTTTACCAGCGCCGCGACCTGCACCTGGCGGATCAAAACCAACAAGTCAGGCTATTTCAACACTTGCAGGCGGATCCCCCGTCTGAGATTTTGGGGCAGAAGGTGATTAAGCATTTCGACAAAGACGGCCACAAGTTTACCCTTGCCGACGGCAGTTGGGTGATGATCCGCGGCAGCGGCACCGAGCCCCTGCTGCGGCTGTACTCCGAAGCCAAAACCCCAGAAGCAGTCAATCATCTGCTGGATTGGGCAGCCGGCTTGGTCAACACAAAGGGATAGCTTGGTAGCTCCGCACTTTAGTGCGGGGAAGAAAAGCCCGTAAGCAACTTTAGATGCTTGCCAACGGTGCTCACAGGCAGTATGTCTGTCGATGAGGTGCACCGTTTCCAGGCGAGCACCTACCACGGTGAAAAACCCGACCGGTGACAAACGCCCAGGAGATAGCAACATCTCAGCCAACCTGCAAGGACTCCGTCCCGCTGACGCGAACAGAAAAGTAAGCAGAACTTTGGCGCCTTGCTTTAAGGAACTGTGTAGCGGCGTCTTGACAGCACCTTTGCGACTCCGTTTCTGGGCTACGTAAGAATTCCTCGCCTCTAGGCGGGGAGAGTGTCAAAACAGCTTCCCACCCCAAATCATCTTTTAAACAAGAGCCGGGGGCGATCGCAGCAGCACCACGGAGCGCCATCCCTAGCTCCCCTCTCCCTGGGGGAGAGGGGGCGGGGGTGAGGGTTGACCCTCAGGGAGAGGGGTTGAGGGTGAGAAAATTACTAGTGCAGGAGTCGAGATGACGCCAGGCTCTAGAAGAAAGTTACACTGACAGGTGGAGCTACTACTGGGGCTGCCTCATTGCTGGTGAGCGTGGTAGCAGGGTTGATGTAAGTGCCCGCTGTACTAGAGGTAACACTCACTAAAATTGTGCAGCTAGTGTTAGCAGGCAGAGTTCCATTCGAGAAAATGATAGACGTTCCACCAACCGCTACATTAAGTACGCCACCGCAATTATTTGTAAACGCGAGAGGAGGGCCAGCAATAACCAGTCCAGTAGGCAAGCTATCTGTGAAGGCAAGACCTGTTAGAGGGGTAGCTGTGTTATTGGTGATGGTAAACGTCAAAAATACAGGAGTGCTAGCTAGGGAAGGTACAGTTGGAAATGTTTTGGCGAAAACTAGCTAAGGCGCACCCACCACAAGAGTTACAGGTGCGCTTTGAACAGGAGGAGCTTGGTTACTGGTGAGAGTTACAGGAGGATTAATGTAAGTGCCTATACTTGCAGAAACCTGAACAGTAACTGCACAAGTGGAATTGGCGGCCAGTGTTCCATTGTTCAGAGCGATTGAGGATCCACCTGCAACAGCGCTGCCGCCACAGGTATTGGTGATGTTGGGAGGAGTGGCAACAAATAGACCTGCAGGCAAGCTATCCGCGAAATTGAGGCCGGTCAGTTGAACTCCAGAGCTATTAACAATCGTGAAGCTAACCGTCACGGTTACAGGAGCAACCACCGATGAGGCAGGGTTAAAGCTCTTGGTAAAGGTTGGAGCAGCCAAGGGGGCCGGAGGCAACCCAACAATGCTGGGAGAAGGGTTGGGGCTGGGCAAGGGCGGGATCGTCGGCGCCGAGACGGGAGGGGGCACGAGAGGGCTGGGCTGGGTTGGGGGAGCAGCTCCAACGGGAGGAGTAGCCGGCACTCCCACGCCAGTTCCGCCGGGTTCTACACTTGGGTTTTGCACAGGAAAGATCGGCCCAGGTATAAAGCTGGTTGCATTCTTATCCTTTGCCTGTTGGCAAGCCGTCAGCAAACCAACACAGAGGCAAGCCAAAACCCCAGCCAGCTTTCCGGTTTTCATTCCCTCATCCTCCTGACCTTAAATCTCTCGCAGCAATTAAACACTGCCCTTAGCCAGCTTCACGCTAGGTAGCCTGAGCGCGTGCCTCTAATCTTAGGGCTTGGCCAAACGAATCGCGAATGACCAGGATCACCAAAACCCTTTCTCCGGCAACAACGTTGGCATTGTAGGCCGCCAGATCAGCCGAGAAGGTAAAGCCATTGGTGAGGGTGATCCCGTTGGTTCGGTCGGCGTAGCTGTTGCCTCGGCCTATGAGCGTATTCCTAAACTGCTCGATGGCTGTCGGCAAGAAAATGCCGGTAATATCTGTGCCGCGGCTGATGTTGAAAAACTGCAGCTCTACGCTGGCAATGACCCCTGGCACCAACAAGCCGCTCAAGGTAACTGTTACAAAAGCGGATCCCACTACAGCGTTGAATCCCCCAGTTGGCTGCAAGCTGGGTGGATCTGGCAGGTCAGGCTGAATGGGTGGCGGCGTGATAGGAGCAAAGTCTGGCCCAGGGCGGAAGGTGATGGGTGTGAGGTTGGGCGAGATGGTGGGGGCCACGGCCACGGGGGGAGGGGTGGATCCATCGGCGGTCAAGAGGGGTGGCAGGCCGCCCGTAGTCTCGCTGCTGCAGGCAGTGGCTAGCGCCAGCGAAGCCCAAGTTGCCAGAAGAGAAAGGCCGCCACGGCCAGGGCCTGAGCCAGAACGTCGTTTCATCGGGGAATTCTCCACTCACTCACACCACAGCAAATCTTTCCAACAACGCCCAGCCGGGATCCACTGAATTTGCCTCTGTGCATGGGCAAGATTATGAGGGATCCCGTTTCAAAGGCGGATGCCTGCTGTTAGTTCTACTGCATCTTGGGGCGTTGTCAAGCAAGCGGAAAAGCAAATCCAAGAAATTTTTTTGGAAATGGCCCATCCCCTAGATATGGGGTATCATAGCCTCGAACAGGGGCGGCCAGCTTACCTGTAGTGTTGGGGGTTGGGTGCCTTCTCCTCCATTTTGTGTGTGGATTTCCCCAGATTAGGGTGTGTGAGGCAGTGCCGTATGAACTTCAAAGGTCGCTCATTGGCAGTTTTGTGTGGAGTCTTGCTCCTAGGCGGCTGCGGTCAAATTGACGAATCCCCCGCCTTGCCGGGGCCTGTCCAGGTGGATCCCACGGCGTTTGTCTCGGCGCAGGAGTACCGCTTTACCCCCGGCTCAGTGCTGGAGACCACTAGCTTGAGGCTAGACTATGTCAACCCAAAATTTGACAACGGGATCCCTGTGCGGAACAGCGGCTTTCAAGGCAGTGGAGAAGCCCGCATTACCAACGTAGAGGCCCGCATTCTGCCGGTCAATGAGATCCCAGCCAATGAACTGACAATTGACTCAACCCTTCGCTCCAGCACACTGGCCATCCAGATTGCCCGATCCACGCCGCTGGTGAATCTCATCGCCTTCGGCCCCAACGACGGCAGGCTATCTACGCAATTCAGCATTGCCGGGCTGGTTGCCCTTTCGACAAACCCCAACGACCAGCGCATTCGAGTCAACACAACCTTTAGAGCTGCCGATCCGGATACGGAAACTGTTTTAACTTTAACCGTGCGCCGCATCTTGGTTAGCCGCAATGGCAACCAAGTCGTCTTAGAGGGAGATTCTTCTCTCATTGTCCCTACCGTGGGAGTACTCTATGAAGATCCCGGCCCTAATGGCAACCCACCGGCAGGATCCTTTGTCAATCCTCCCCCACCTCAAGGGCCTGTCACTGCCATCCTGCAAACCGGCAGCTTCTCCGCCAGCTTCGTGGTGCGGCAGCGGGGCGTGGCCGGCGATGGCACTCCTGAAGATGCCCTGGCTCTCTTTGCCCGCCTGAACTTCCGCCCCAACCAGGCGGAAATCGTCTATCGTCCCACCCAGGTGGGTACGCAGTCGGTGCTATTTGCTCCGGATCCCACTCGTCCGAACATCTTGCCCAACCAGTTGGTGCGCATCCGGCGTCTGCTGAACGGCCGGGTACAAGCGGAGTTTGACCCGGCCAATGTCAGCACAGTCCTCAACTTTGTCCAGGTCAGCCCGCCGCCACGACCTTTCCCCACCCCGATCCCGCAGTTGCCCGTCCCTGAGCGTCCGGGTGCTCCTACGGCCTTCGATTACTTCTTCTCCTTGCGCACCGAGCGCTCTACGGGTACCTTACCTGGCTCACCTGTGGAGGGAACTAATCTCAGTCCCGTTATCATCCAGGGCATTGTCCCCACCACAGGAGATTTTGTCTTCCGCACCTTAGCTGGGGCGCAACTGGCCGGGCCGTTCAACAGAGCAGATATTGGCGGTTCCCTGCTGCGGGGCAACTTGAATTTGGTTTTCGACCCGACCACCTCTGGCTCGAATATCTCTGGGCAATTCTTTATTGAGCAAGAGTTCCCCACTGATAATCAGGTTATAGGCCCGAATCCACCAACTGGCGACGGAAATACGGGTACTCCTGATCAAGGGGGAGTTATTCTCATTATTCGTGGATTCTTTAACGGGGCTCAGGTTAACCTTTAAGCCGAGGGATCCCATCTCATTTACTTTGCAAGCTAAGGCCAGCGTGGCTGACTTCTTCGGGAGTAATGACCGGTAGGGATCCATAAGCACCTGGGATAACCCCGACCTTGGGGTAGAGGAGCCTGAAGTTCCCTTCTCAGCGCATACCTACCTGTACCTCTGCATCGGTTGAAGTCGGCGTTGCCGGAAAAAGTCGTATCATTGCTAGATTGAAGCCATGGGATCCCCGACTCTGCCTGGTAGAACCGAACTCTATGACTGTTCCCCTGATTCAAAATCGTGACGCTTTGGAAAGCCGTCTTAGGGAGATTCCCACCGAGCCTGGCGTATATCTAATGCGAGATGCCACAGATCAAATTCTCTATGTAGGCAAATCTAAGAAATTGCGCTCTCGCGTGCGTTCTTATTTCCGTTTTGCTGATGATCTGTCTCCTCGCATTCAGCGCATGGTAGCTCAGGTTTGTGAAATTGAGTTTATCGTTACCGATAATGAAAGTGAAGCTTTGGCTCTAGAAGACAATCTAATTAAGACTCACCAACCCCCCTATAACGTCCTCCTTAAGGATGATAAAAAGTATCCTTACTTGTGTATCACCTGGTCAGAGCTTTATCCACAGCTTTATATCACTCGTCACCGTCGTCTCAATCAGAATCAAGACAAATACTACGGCCCTTATACTGATGTCGGTTTGTTGCGCTACACCCTTGGATTGGTCAAGCGAATTTTCCCCTTGCGTCAACGAACTAAGCCTCTGTACAAAGATCGCACCTGTTTGAACTATGACATTGGACGTTGTCCCGGAGTATGTCAAGGCTTGATCAGCCCAGAAGACTACCGCAAAACGCTAGCTCAAGTAGCCATGATCTTCCAAGGCCAGACGGATGAGCTGATCAGACAACTGCAGGAGAAAATGATCCAGGCTGCCGAACAAGAAAATTACGAGGCAGCTGCGCGATATCGGGATCAAATCCGCGGCCTAGAGCAACTGGGCGAATCCCAGAAGGTCTCTTTGCCCAACTCTAGCGCCAGCCGTGATGCTCTGGCCCTGGCCATGAACGATTCGCGAGCCTGCATTCAATTGTTTCAGGTGCGGGCCGGCAAGTTGGTGGGACGGCTGGGGTTTGTTGCCGAAAATCGGGGCGATGATCCGGCGTTGATTTTGCAGCGAGTTTTACAAGAACATTACCAATACTGTGATCCGGTGGAAATTCCTTCGGAAATCTTGACCCAGTATGAATTGCCCGATCGCGATTTTCTGGAGTCTTGGCTGAGCCAGAAAAAGGGCCGCAAGGTAAGCCTTATCACCCCTCAACGGCAGAGCAAAGCAGAGCTGATCGAGTTGGTGGAGCGAAACGCCGAGCTGGAGCTAGCCCGCAGCCAGCGCCTGGCCGATCAGAACACTGCTGCCTTGGAGCGCTTGGCGGAAGTCTTGGATCTGCCGGAGCCGCCCCGCCGTCTGGAAGCTTACGATATTTCCCACATTCAGGGATCCGATGCTGTGGGCAGTCAGGTGGTGTTTATCGATGGCCTGCCGGCCAAGCAACACTACCGCCGCTACAAGATTCGCAACCCTGAGGTACGCCCCGGCCATTCCGATGATTTTGCCAGCCATACCGAGGTGGCACGGCGTCGCTTCAGCAAGATGACTCCCGAGGATCAGCCGGATTTGGTGCTCATCGACGGGGGCAAGGGGCAACTGTCGGCAGTCATGGCCGTCTTGGCGGATTTGGGTTTGGATCACCTGCCGGTGATTGCCCTGGCCAAGCGAGAAGAAGAGATCTTCCTGCCGGGGGATCCCGTGCCGCTGCGGTTGGCTGCGCAAGATCCGGCTCGCCTGCTGTTGCAACGCCTGCGAGATGAGGCCCACCGCTTTGCCCTTGCCTACCATCGCCAGCAACGGAAGCTGCGCCAACAGGCCTCTACGCTTGACGAGATCCCCGGCCTGGGCAAGTACCGGCAAAAGCTGCTGATGGAAGAGTTTCGGTCGATTGCTCGCATCCAGGTGGCCTCAGAAGACCAGTTGGCCCGGGTGCCCGGCATTGGCCCCAAGCTGGCGCGCCAGATCTACCGCTACTTCCACCCGGAGGCCGATTTGCCGGCAACTGCGTTGGCGGAGCCGGAGAGACGCTGACGGGGAGCCAAATCTCCCCTTGGAGCTGGCCTATTATCGTGAAATCCACCACTTGCTAGGACAGCCGTTCTCGGCCAAGGGGGCCAGGGTGAAGATAGCGCTGCTGCAACTGAACTACACCGTTGGCGATCTCAGCGGCAATGCCGAGCGCATCCGTCTGGCGGTGGAAGCAGCGTCAGCGGCAGGAGCGGAGCTGGCCATCGCCTCTGAGCTGGCCCTGTTGGGGTACCCGCCTCGCGACCTGTTGCTCTACCCGGCCCTGGTCGAGAGGGCAGGCCAAGTTTTGCAGCAGTTGGCCGCCCGGCTGCGGGATAGCATTCCGGTGGTGGTGGGATCCGTGCAGCCCAACCCTCTGCCGGAGGGGCGGCCCCTCTACAACGCCGCGGCCTGGCTGGAAGGGGGTCAGATCCGCCACTGGTTTCAAAAGTCGCTCCTGCCCACCTACGATGTCTTCGACGAGGATCGCTACTTCGAGCCGGGATCCCCGCCCCGGCCCATCGAGTACCGTGGTCGCCGGCTGGGCTTCACCATCTGCGAAGATATCTGGAACGACCGCGACTTTTGGCGCCACCGCCGCTACCACCGCGATCCGGTGGAAGAGATGGCCCGCTGTGGCGCCGATTTACTCATCAATCTGTCGGCTTCTCCTTTTAGCCTGGGCAAGCAAAAATTGCGGGTGGAGATGCTGGGATCCCTGGCCCGCAAGCATGCCCTGCCCATCCTCTACGTCAACCAGGTGGGGGGCAATGACGACCTCATTTTCGACGGGGCCAGTTGCGCCCTAGATGGCCGGGGCCGGCTGGTGGCCCAAGCTGCTGCCTTCGCGCCGGATCGGCTGATTGTGGATGTGGAGGCGCTGACCCATCCCCCCGGCGAGGAACAGAGCCCGCCGGGATCCCGCTGGCCAACGGAGCCGGAAGCAGAGCTCTACGAGGCGCTGGTTCTGGGCGCCCGCGACTACGTCAGCAAATGTGGCTTTCGCGAAGTCTTGCTGGGCCTCTCGGGGGGGATCGACTCGGCTGTTACTGCTGTCATTGCCGCCGATGCCCTGGGCCCGGAGCGAGTGCTGGGGGTGCTCATGCCCTCTCCCTATTCCAGCCCGGGCAGCCTGACCGATGCCTACCAACTGGCGCAAAACCTGGGGATCCCTACCCTGAAGCTGCCCATTCACTCGATTATGGAGAGCTACCAGCACCTGCTGGCAGAAGCTTTCGCCGGCCTGCCCCCCGACACGACGGAAGAAAACCTGCAATCGCGCATTCGCGGCACCCTGCTCATGGCCCTTTCCAATAAGTTTGGCCGGCTGCTCTTGACCACAGGCAACAAGTCGGAGCTGGCGGTGGGCTACTGCACCCTTTACGGGGATATGTCCGGCGGCCTGGCGGTGATCTCCGATGTGCCCAAAACTTGGGTCTACCGCCTGGCCCGCTGGATCAACCGCCAGGGGGAGCGGATCCCACTCCCCATCCTTACCAAGCCTCCCTCGGCGGAGCTGCGGCCCGGCCAACAAGATAGCGACAGCCTGCCCCCCTATGACCTGCTGGACACCATCCTGCAGCGGCACATCGAACAGCACCAGTCGGCTGCCGAGCTGGTGGCCCAAGGGTTTGATCCCGACACCGTACAACAGGTGCTGCGCCTGGTTCAAAAGGCCGAGTTCAAGCGCCGCCAGGCTCCCCCCGGCCTGCGGGTTACCGATCGCGCCTTTGGCACCGGCTGGCGCATGCCCATCGCCAAATGCCAGGAAGGGATCAGTTGAGATTTTGCCCTCTCCCAGGGGGAGTCAGCCCAAGCGCTCCGCGCCGCTCACGCGACCACCCCCAGCCCCTCTCCCGGAGATGCCCTCACCCCCAGCCCCTCTCCCAGAGGGAGAGGGGGGTTGGAAGAGCACAACCGGTTTCGCTTTTCCTACAAGGATTCGGGTAGGGGCGCGGACGTTTTTTCTGTCAATAAGGGCCTGCCAGCCGGCAGACCCCAGAGCAAAACTTTTCTTCGACTCAACAAAGAGTAAGGCAAGCAGGGCCTTTAAGCTTGCCTCTCCACTCACCAGGATCCAAGAGTCTCCCGTTTGTCGCTTCAAGACTAACTCTAGGGCCCGCAGCGCAGCAAGCCGAGTTTTCTAGATCAGGCCCAGCCAGGAGGCGACGCCTTGGCCCGTCACCGCTTCAATGACAATGGCTAATACAAAGCCGATCATGGCCGCGCGACCGTTGAGACGCTCGGCATATTCGTTAAATCCAAACTTGGGCTCAGACAGGTTGGGGTTGGACATAAGAACCTCCAATGGAATTGGAACGAGGGTGAGCAGGGATCCGCAAAGAACGATTACAGGAACAGCAGCTAACCTTCAGTATAGTTTGCATTTCTTCATGATTGCAAGGAAGGTGATCATCTGGTTCCGATGGCGGCGATGATCTGCCGCGCCAGGGGAATGGCCGCCTCGTAGGCTTTGCCCTGATGCAGGTGCAGCACCAGCGCCCAGCGGGGATCCGGCAGAGGCCAAAAAGCCAGCAACCAAGCTTGGAAATCTTCGGCCCAGAGAACGGGTTGTCCGCGTCGGTGAGGATTAAGGATGGTCCCAGACTTAGCGGCCACCGGGATCCCGTCTGGGGCGATGCCGCGGCAGGTGCCCGCCGTTGCTGCCAAACGCATGCCGGCATGGAGAGCATCCCAGATGCGATCCGGCAAAGAGAGAGCAGGCAGGGATATCTCCCCAGAAAGGGGAACGCCGCGGCGGGCGATCACCCCCGCATACACCAACAGCTCCCAGGGATCCGCCGAGCCGGCCAGACCGGTCGCCAACAGCGGTGCCGGGGCCGTGTTTTCTGTCTGGGTCAAACCAAAGCGGCGCAGCCACTCCACCAGGGTCTTGGCCCCCAGCTCCCAGCCCAACTGGTAAAAATGCACGTTGCAAGACCGAGCCAAAGCTTGGCGCAAGTTGAGCTCCCCATGTCCGCGCGGATCCCAGCAAGTGAGCCGGCCCAACCCCAATTGCGGTGGCGGATCCCACCAGCCGGGGCAGTGGATGGCCCGCTCGCCGGAGCTGATCCCGGTCTGCAAGGCAGCGGCGGCCACGGCGCACTTGACCGTTGAGCCAGGGCTGGCCCTGATCTGCGCAGCCTGCTCCGGCTGCCAAACCCTCGTCAGACGACCGGTGTTCAGGTTGAGGACAATGGCAAAATCGCGCGGATGGGGCAGCCCTTGCAAACCCCAGGCCACAGCAGAACCCAAGAGCCAGGCCCCACAGGTGCGGCGTTTCATCGGCTCCCCCTCCCCAGCCAAGAACGACAGGGATCCCTGTTACAAAAATTCGGAAATCGCAGCCTTCTCACGGACTAGGGTAATCTGAAGTGCAGGTCAATGGAGAGAACCCTCATGGCGATTCAGCGTGGTGCCAAAGTCCGTGTGTTGCGGAAAGAATCCTACTGGTATCGGGATGTGGGAACGGTTGCGGCGGTGGATACCAGCGGCATTCTTTATCCGGTGATCGTCCGCTTCGACAAGATCAACTACTACAACATCAACACCAACAACTTCCGCGAAGATGAGCTGGAGGTGCTGGAAGCTCCCAAAGCCAAGGCCAAAGCCACCCCGGCTAGCTAAACCAGGGGGAGTTCTCATCGCCGGGAGCTGTGTTGCTTGAGTGAGGCGTTCTGTGCCGGAACTGCCAGAAGTTGAGACGGTTCGGCAAGATTTGCAGCGCCTCACCCTGGGGCCGCGGATACTGGCAGTGGAGGTGCTCCTGACGCGCACCATTGCCTATCCGGCAAAGGAGATTTTTGGGCAAAGCTTAATCGGCGCCTGTTTTACCCAGTGGCAGCGGCGAGGCAAATATCTTTTGGGATCCCTAGATTCCGGAGCGGTTCTGGGTGTGCATTTGCGCATGACCGGGCAATTGCTCTGGGTTCAGGGATCCGAGCCTTTGCCGGCCCATACCCGCGTCCGGCTGCGCCTGGAGCGGGGGTGGGAGCTGCGCTTTGTAGATCTGCGTACCTTTGGCCAGATGTGGCTGGTGCCCGCCGGGGTGGAGCCGGAGACGGTGATCGCCGCTCTGCAGAGCTTGGGGCCGGAGCCGCTGTCGCCGGCCTTTTCAGAAGCCTATTTCCAGGCGTCCTTGCGGAAGAGCCGGCGCCCCATCAAAACCGCCCTGCTGGATCAGTCGCTGGTGGCGGGGGTGGGCAACATCTACGCCGACGAGGCCCTGTTTCTGAGCGGCATTCACCCCTTGACGCCCGCCTTGCAGCTCTCCGACTCTGCCAAGGCACGCCTGCGGGAAGCTTTGATCCAGGTGTTGCGGGTCGGGCTGGAGCAGCGGGGCACCACCTTGCGGGATTACCGGGATCTGCGTGGGCTTAACGGCAACTACCAAGGGCAGGCATGGGTGTACGGTCGAGAAGGGGATCCCTGTCGCCTCTGTGGCACCCCCATTCAGCGGATCAAGCTGGCGGGCCGCTCAGCCCACTTTTGCCCCCACTGCCAGCCACTTCCAGGCCAGGTTGAGACTTGATGGCGTATCCCCCGTAAGCAGCTATAGTTCTAGGTTGATCCCCAGCTCCCCTCTCCCAGAGGGAGAGGGGCTGGGGGTGGTCGCGTGAGCGGCGCGGAGCGCTTGAGCACCTCTGGGAGAGGGGCTGGGGGTGAGGGAGGGATCCCAGTGAAAAAAATGGCATGGCCCCAGTTCTGGGTCGGTCTCCTCGGCGGGGTGGTCGGGATGCCGGCGGTTCCTGTTTTTGCCCAACTGGAGTTGGACGCCCAACTGGGCCGCTCTCAAGTCGTTTTTCCCGGCAAAGATTGCCCCGCCTGCGACCTGACAGGAGCCGAGCTGCCGGGAGTTGATTTGCAGGGGGCCAACCTGAAAGAAGCCATCCTCAGGCAGGCCAACCTACAAGCTGCCGACCTCTCCCAGGCAATCCTCAACTTGGCCGATTTGCGCGGCGCCAACCTGAGCGGTGCGGAGCAGGGCGGAGCTTTTTTGTGGGAAGCCGATCTCAGCCAGGCCAACCTGCAGCAGGCCAATTTCACAGGAGCCAATCTTCAGGTGGCCAACCTCAGCGGCGCTGATTTGCGAGGGGCCATTCTCGCCGGCGCCGACCTGACAGGAGCCACCTTGCGCCAGGCCGATCTGCGTGGGGCCGACCTACGCGGCGCTTTTTTGGAAGAAGCCGATCTGACGGGCGCTCTGTACAATGCCCAAACCCGGCTGGATCCCGCCTTCAACCCCAGTGCCTGGGGCATGGTCTTTGTGAAAAACTAACTCCCCTCTCCCAAAGGGAGAGGGGTTGGGGGTGGTCGCGTGAGCGGCGCGGAGCGCTTGGGTTGACTCCCTTTGGGAGAGGGGTTGGGGGTGAGGGCACGTTATCCGGGATCCCTCTTGTGGGCAGAATGAACTCAGCCCTCTCATAGGCTGGGATCCCCTGCCATGAGTTCTCCTGTCCGCGTCCTCATCGCCGATGACCATCCTCTGTTTCGGCTGGGGCTGAAGTTTGCCCTGCAAGCGCAAGGATTCGAGGTGGTGGCGGAAGCCGAGACGGGATCCCAGGCCGTTGAGTACTGTCGCCGTTACCCCGTCGAGGTGGCCATTTTGGATGTGCGTATGCCCAATGGGGACGGGATCGCCGCCTGCCAACAGATTGCCGAGCTGGGCCTGCCGGTGGTGGTGGTGATGATGACTACTTTTCAGGAGCCGGCCTTGATCGAGTCAGCGCGGCGGGCTGGGGCCAAAGGCTACCTCTCCAAAGAAACCGATCCGGCGGAGCTGGCCCGCGTTATTCGGCAGATCTTGGCCAACCCCGACCGAGACTGGTTGCCTGCCCGGCAGGAGTTGCCCAAGCTCACCCCCCGCGAGTTGTGCGTGCTGCAACTGATGAGCCAAGGCTTGGCCAACAAGCAGATCGCCCGCCGCCTCGGCATCAGTGTCGAGACCGTGAAAGAGTACGCCAGCGCCGCCTACCGCAAGCTAGACGCCACCGACCGCGTCACCGCCCTCCTCAAGGCACAACAACTGGGGATTTTTTGACATACTCCCCATAGCTAAAGCTAGGGGATTCTCCCAAGGTCGCCCTTTGGGATTACTGGTTCAACGACCCCACTTACTGTTTTGGGTTCCCCCTCCACAGCAGAGGTGTTGGTCTCCCCAGTCGTTCCCTCTTGCGGGGCAGTTCCACTCCATCCCCAACAGCTCCAGTGCCCCCCGCAGAATGTTAAGCGCTGCATTTTGGTCTCGACACAACACCAACCCACACCTTTCTTAAAAAAGCAAACAACTATCTGGTATCTGGAAACTGTTCACGCAGCGTTGCCAAGCAATACCAGTCATTCAGAATCCTCCCCTTTGGAACGGGGAGTAAGGGATAGCGCTCCGCGCCGCCGGCGCGTTCGCGACAGCGTTGCGTAGCCATAACGATGTCACAAACCGTTTTATTGCTATTTGAAATGGCTATATGTTAAGTCTTTGGTCAAGGTTCGCCGCGCGAAAAGAAGAGGTTAAGATCGGCTTGTAGCGTGTTCAAACTGCCTATGTCTGCCCGATCTAAGTCCAAAGTAGAAGCCCCCGCCAAGGGAATGGATCCCGGCCAGTTTACCGAAGCTGATGTGGCCGCAATTGCAGAGCGGTTGGAGCGCAATGACTACCCAACTGTCTTTGGCTGCTTGGAAGACTGGCATGCCCTTCGAGCCATTGCCTTTTATGCTCCCAGCTTGGTGGCTCCCTATGCACACCTATTGGAGTGGGAAGTGGATGAAGATTAGGGCTGCCCTCGCAGTTCTGAAGGGATCCTGGTGTTCAGGCTGAGGGGGGAGGAGGACTTCCGTCAGAAATCTGCTTGCGAATTAGGTAGCGTACTTCCTCAAGGAGGATGTTGAACCTTTGATCCGTTTCCGCTTGACGTTGGTTGATGGCCTGCATAGCCCGTTCGTGCTCTTGTTGTAGAGCGGTGAGAGTAATCAGAGCTTGAGTCACTTCTTCTGCCCATTCGGCAAGATGGGCCAGGTCAGAGCGGGTCTCGCTGACAACCTGCTGTAGCTCTCGCAAGCTTTGAGCCTGGGCAGCAGCTTGTTCGGCAGACTCAGCGCGGCTGGCCTGGATGGACTGATGCAGCTCCTGGATTTCCTGCAGGCGGGCGGCATTCTGCTCGGCAGACTCAGCGCGGCTGGCCTGGATGGACTGATGCAGCTCCTGGATTTCCTGCAGGCGGGCGGCATTCTGCTC
>NZ_JANSJD010000007.1:0-14369 GCF_047462395.1 Synechococcus sp. H55.7 | reverse complement strand
GGCAGACTCAGCGCGGCTGGCCTGGATGGACTGATGCAGCTCCTGGATTTCTCGGCTGTTGGCAGCAACCTGTTCAGCCGTCCAAGCCAGCAGTTGCTCCACCCGATCTAAGCGGTCTTGACTCTGACTGTTCACCCGGACGCTCCGCCTTGCGAGTTAAAGTTAATCAACGCGCTCAGGCAATTATAAGCAAATCTCTGCCAACTTCGAGCTAAACTCGACCAAACAAAACAGGTGGCATTGTCAAGCCATAGAGCGAGCTGCTACTCCCAGAGCCGCCGAATAGGAGAGCGATGCAGCAACCGATGAGCCTCAGCCAGCAACTCTGGGATCCGCAGATGCTCTGGACAGCGGGGTAAACAGTCGCCGCATTCGGTACAGCGGTCGGCAGGCAAGCCCGGAAACCAATGTCCGGCTTGGCCAAACATGTTGTAGCGGTACTGGGCAAACTCTGTCATGTCGTGGGCAATGGCCAAGTTGCGCAGCCGCAGCACTTCGGGGATGTGAATCCCCTCTGGGCAGGGCAGGCAGGCGTAGCACTGAGCGCAGCGGCTGGATCCCAGACGCTCCTGCTCGGCTTGGCGCAACCGTTCCTGGATCCGTGGGCCCTCCACCCACCAACGGTCGGGATCCTGCAAAGCAGACAAGGCCACCTGCAACTCCTCAGGATGAGTGACACCCAAGCTGAGGGTGTGCACACGCGGATCTGCCAGCAGAAAACGATAGGCAAACTCCAAGGGGCTGAAGGGCGCACAGCACTCTTGCAGGTGTTGAGGGGGGCGATAGAGCATTCCCCCTTTATCGGCGGGAGAAATGATGAACACGCCCATATCCTGCTGGGCAGCCGCTTCCAGAGCCGGCGCATTGCGCTGTTGGAAAAAGTGATGGTGCAAATTGACAAAGTCAAAGCATCCGGTCTGGATGGCCTGCAGGATTAACTCCAGGGATCCATGGGTGGAAAACCCAATGTGGCGCACCCAGCCTTCTTGCTGGAGCTGCTTGAGAATCGGCAGCCCTTTCTGCAGTACCCACTCCAGATGTTCCGGCAGATTGATACCATGAAAGGCAAACTGATCCAAATAATCCACCCGCAGACGGCGCAGGGATGCCTGCAGCCGCTCCCGCAGACAATCGCTGGGAGTGAGCTTGCTGGTCAAAATCAACTGATGGCGTGGGAAGGGCAGAGCTGGCAAAATCTCGCCCAAGAGCGCCTCGGCGTGACCATAAGCCTGGGCCGTTTCGATGTGGTTGATCCCTGCAGCCAAGGCTGCCTCAACGGTTGCCTGAGCCTGATCCCTGGGCACATTGACCAAGCGCATGCTGCCCAGAGAAAAGGCTGAAATGAGCTGCTGGGTGCGTCCAAAGCGGCGGTAGAGCATTCCGGTTCTCGCATCCAATCGTCCCCTCAAGGCGGGAGACAGCCTCAGATTGCCGGGTACAGGCATTGTTGGGAATTGTTGCCCAGCAGTTCTGCTGCCAGCCGGATCGCCTGCTTGAGGCTCTCGGCGCGGGCCACCCCTTGGCCGGCAATATCGAAGGCGGTGCCATGGTCAGGGGAGGTGCGGATGAAAGGCAACCCGATCGTCAGGTTAACTGCCCGCTCAAAAGCCAGCATCTTCACCGGGATCAGGCCTTGATCATGATAGAGAGCCAAGTAGGCATCGGCCACGGCTGGGGATCCTTGGCCGTGCCAGGCTTGCGCGGGAGCCAGCCACATGGTGTCAGGGGGAAGCGGCCCCCAGATTTGGGCGTGGGGATAGGTGCGCAGCAGCTCGGTCAGCCATTCTTTTTCCTCAGATCCCAGTTGACCCCGTTCGCCGGCATGGGGATTGAGGCCGGCCACCGCGATCACGGGATCCGGGATCCCGAAGGTGTGGCGCAGGGATCCCACCAGCAAGTCCAGCTTTGTGCGCACTAAGTCTGGGGTCAGCACAGTGGGCACTTGGCCAAAGGGAATGTGGGTGGTGGCCAGCAAAACCCGCATCTGCCAACTGCTGTGGGGGGAACGGGCGACAAACATCATCCCGTAGCGTTCAGATCCGCTCAGTTGGGCCAACACCTCTGTTTGGCCGGGGAAGCGGTAGCCGGCTCGATGCCACAGATATTTGGCGATGGGCGCTGTCACGATCCCCTGAAACTCGCCCCCCAGCGTCTGTTCGATTGCCGTTTTCAGGTACACAAAACTGGCCGCCCCACCCTCGGCATCCCCTCGACCAATACGGCCAGACTGTAACCGAAAGCCTGTGTCGCATTCCAGCATTGGGATCCCTGCCGGATCGGCCAAGGTAGCCGCACACCTCTCCCTCAGTAGGCAGTGGGTAGCTTCCAAAACCTGCCGATCGCCCACCACGGTAATCCGCGCACAGGCCCGCACCTCGGGCTCTGCCAGCGCCTTGAGCACAATCTCCGGCCCAATTCCCGTGGGATCCCCCAACGTCAGGGCCAGTTTGGGCAGTGACAGGCTCATCAGGTCTTCTCTCGACAAGACAGGCGCTCCTTTTTCTTTTCTTGCCAATTCCTAGAGATCCCCCAAAAAGGGGGATACGTTAATCCATTCTGGCCCCAGGCCCGCCAGCAGGCTTTCTTCTTTCCGCTTCCAATTTCTAGAGAGCACGCAGAAAGCTGAAGCAGGACATTATCGCCGCAACCATCCAAGTTCCCGAAGAACGTTAGATTTTTGAGATTTTTGTTGCCAATTGATTGCGGATCCCTGGCAAAGGATTGACTGAGCAGGGGATTCGTTAGAGAGTATTTTCACCGGCTCGGCCGTCTGTACTTTGTCGCAGTTGTTGGCTGCTCTGATAGTCTTGACCGAGTAGGCACTTGTAAAGAGCTTTCCACCTATGGCCGACCAGGTATCCAAATCTGCTTGGAGGATCCGTTCCCTGCTGCTGCCCCTGTTGGCGGGGGCTGCCCTCGGCTGTGGGGGGAGTGGCAGCAGCTCTCCGTCTCTTTCGCCACCGGCTGGGGAGCCTGTCATCCTAAGAGTGGATCCGGTCAGGGGCCCCTTCACCAAGCTGGCCGATGCAGTTGCGGAAGCGCAGCGGCTACAGAGCGCCACAGCGGGGCTAGAGGTGCTGATCCAGATCTTGGGGACGGGCAGGGAAACTTTGCAAAGCAACCTGGCCCTGGATGGGGGCGACGGCACCAATGGCGGGCGCATTCGCGTCACCAACTCCACAGCTTACGAGATCCTCACCGGCCTGTTTGACGTGATTGTAGCCAGCCAAACCAGCCTGCAGGGGGTGGACGTGGTGCTGGGGGGCGGACGGGTTCAGGTGAACGACGGCACCTTTCAGCCGCGCAAGGTCACCCTCAACGATCCCCGCTCCAACATCTTGGTCAACGGCAATGCCGCCGTCCTGGAAGGGGCTTTGGGCCAACTGGCTCAGATTCTGTGCCAGCAATTTTTGGATCCCTGTGTGCAGATCTCCGGCAATGGCCGAGTCGCGAGCGTCTCACCCATTGTCAGCAAAGCCGGTGGGGTGGGTATAGGCACTGTGCCGGGGAGCAATCCCACCCTCGAGAACAACGCGATCCTCCTGCAAGCTCTGGGAGCTTTGGCGGTTCGCTACAGCAACAACTCCGGCGGGATCTTCCGCAACAACCAGATCGAAGGGGATCCGCCTACTGCTGCGGCTGGGTTGGCGCTGCAGGCTCGCCAGACAGATGCCGGCGGCACCACCGGGATCCAACTGGATGGAGCGGGATCGGTGCCGGCGATTCAATCCAACCAGATCGGCGTGGGCAGGATAGCCGGCAGCGTCGGCATTCGCATCTTGCAAGGAACCCAGGCCCGCACCATTACCGGAAATACGTTCCTAGCTCGGGGCGAGGGCGCGGGGGTAGCCATTCAAGTAGCCCCCGGCACACCGGCGGCAGTAGTCGCCGCCTACTTGGCCGGCAACAGCTTCCAGGGGAACTTTGCTGAGAGAATCGGCGGCGGATCTGCGCCGACGCCGACAGCGACCCCTGTTCCGACTCCGAGGCCATCTCCAACTCCCCCGGTGCTCGGCACCGGCCCAATTCAGATTACTCTCACCTGGAGCACTATCGATGACCTTGACCTATATGTCACGGATCCCAGGCAGCAGACAGTGTTTTTTGACAATCGGGTTATTCCTTCTGGGGGACAGCTAGATGTGGATGCCAATGCCGACTGCGTTGCCGTAACAGAAAATCCTGTAGAGAATGTTTTTTGGGCCTCCACCCCGCCCTCAGGCCTGTACCTTATTGAGGTGAGGTTGTTCCGGCGCTGTTCTCAGGTCACTGCTCCCATTCCCTTTACTGTAACAGTTCGCAAAAGCGGAAGCGCCGCACAAACCTTCAGCGGATCGGCCACCTCTCCTAGCTCTGCGAGCAGGTTTACCTTTTCCTTTCCCTAAAGTTGGCTAAGGCTGGCATCCATTCGTCCTGGACACCCCCATTCCAGTTCTTGACTCAGGGATCCAGAAAACTTTTCCCCACCTTGCAGACAAGTGAGCCGCACAAGTTCAAACAGCCATAGCGGCCACAAAACACCTTCTTGAAGCAGAGTTCTTCTCCCCTCTCCCAGGGGGAGAGGGGTCGGGGGTGAGGGGCAGCAGTGCCGAGTGCAGGGGATCCCTATTCCACGGCGGCCTTGGCTGCTTTCGCCTCTTTGGCGGCTCTCATTTCTGCCAGAATCTCCTCCGGCCGCTTGCCAGCCCGCTGGGATCCGGCAGGCAGCTCATGGGGATCGATCACCCCCTTGGGCAGGTAGGCAAACTCCCGCAGCGGCGTCACCATCGGGTCTTCCGTGACCTTGGAAGGCAAACGGCCCATCGCCACCTGGTGGTAGTTGAGGTCGTGGCGATCGTAGGTGGCTAGCTCATAATCTTCGGTAACCGAGAGGCAATTGGTGGGGCAAAACTCCACACAATTGGCACAGAAAATGCACACTCCAAAATCGATGCTGTAGCTGTAAAGCTCTTTTTTCTTCATCTCGGTGTTATAGGCCCAGTCCACCACCGGCAGGTCGATGGGGCAAACCCGAACACAGATCTCGCAGGCAATGCACTTATCGAACTCGAAATGAATGCGTCCCCGAAAGCGCTCGGAGGGGATCAGCTTTTCAAAGGGGTATTGCACAGTCACCGGGCGACGGCCCATGTGGTCGAAAACCACCCCCATCCCCTGGCCGATGTACTTGGCCGCTTTGAAAGCATCGCTTACGTATTCGCCAACTCGCTTCAGAAAAGTCATGGCCTGTTCTCTCCCTCTCTCGCTTTCTTTACTTTCATTACTTTCATTCAACCCCCGAAAACGCTTGGGAAGGCGAGTTTCAAAGCTGCCGTCAACAGCAAATTGACAAACGAGACGGGCAGCAGAAATTTCCACCCCAAGTCCAGCAGTTGGTCAATACGCACCCGCGGCAAGGTCCAGCGCAAGAGGATGGCCAAGAACACGAAGATAAAAGCCTTGACCATCGTCATGAGAATCCCTAAGACCGCCGCGCCGATCTGCAAAAAGGGGTTGTCCAACGGGATCCCAGCCCAGGCGGCGATCGTCTCCACCGGCACCACGAACGACCAGCCGCCCAAGTACAACACCGCTGCAATCAGGGAAGCCAGCAGCAAGTTGGCGTAGGATCCCAGATAAAACAGGGCAAATTTCATGCCGGAGTACTCCGTTTGGTAGCCAGCCACCAGCTCCTCCTCGGCTTCCGGCAAGTCGAACGGGATCCGCTCCGTTTCCGCCAGGGCCGAGATCAAGAAAATGACAAAGCCAATCGGCTGCCGCCAGACGTTCCAACTGAGGATCCCCAGTCCGCTCTGCTGCTCCACAATCCCCACGGTGTCCAAGCCGTTGCTCATCAGCACCACCGCCAGCACCGACAGAGCTAGGGGTAGCTCGTAGCTGATCGACTGGGCCGCCGCCCGCAGCCCCCCCAGCAGGGAATACTTGTTGTTGGAGCCGTAGCCGGACATCAACAAGCCGATGGGCTGCACGCTGGAGGTGGCGATCAGGAAAAAGACGCCGATGGCGATGTTGGAGATCAACAGGTTCTGGCCGAAGGGAACCACCAGGTAGCACAAAAAGACCGGCAGGAAAACGAGGATCGGCCCCAGCGTGAACAAAACCGGGTCGGCCAGGCTGGGCAGCACATCTTCCTTCGTCAAGAGCTTGAGGCCATCGGCAATCGGGATCAGCACCCCCTGCGGCCCGGCCATGTTGGGGCCAATCCGCTGTTGGGCCGCTGCCGAGATCTTGCGCTCCAGCCAAGTCATCACCATCACCCCTAGAGTGGCGGCGATGACCAGCAACAACATGGGTAGGGGCATCCAGAGGGCGTGGGCAGCACCTGGGCCCAAGCCCAAGTTTTGCAGGGCAGTCTCAAAGCCAAGCTGTAGGTCGATACCGGCAGTTGTCATGGGGTTGAGTAGCTCCCTAAAGACGGTGAGTCAAAAAAACCTTGGATCCCGTGCGTTAACTAAGCCTTGCCGTTGGGATCCGACTGAGGGGGACGGTGGCGGCGGCGTAGCTCCTGCTGAATGATGGCCTGGAGGCGAGCATCGGATAGCTGCTCTGCGCGGCGACGCCTTTCTTCTTGGTACTTGGCCCATTGCTTGGGGCCGATAATTGCGGCAATAGTTGCAACAATCAAGAGCGGCAGAACCAAGATCGCCCAGGCCATCGCCTTTATCCTCGCTTTCCTAGCGGTATTTTAGCGATCCACCTCCCCCATGATGATGTCGATGCTGCCCAGAATGGCGATCATATCGGCTACCTTCATGCCGCGAATGAGCTGAGGCAGCACCTGCAGGTTGACAAAGCCGGGGGGGCGGATCTTCCAGCGCCACGGACAGACGTTGTCGTCGCCGACGATGTAAATGCCCAGCTCGCCTTTGGCGCTCTCCACCCGCACGTAGGCCTCTCCTTTGGGGATCTTGAAGTTGGCCGAGGGTTTTTTGCTGATGAACTGGTAATCGCCTTTGTTCCACTCCGACTTTGGCCCCTCCAGCATGCGTTTGGCTTCCAGATTTTCAAAGGGGCCACCGGGCAGGGCCTTCACCGCCTGCTGGACAATTTTGCAGGACTGGCGCATCTCCTTCATGCGCACCCGATAGCGGGCCAGGCAATCCCCCTCTGGGTAAACGGCCACCTCCCAGTCGAAGTCGTCGTAGCACTCGTAGTGATCCACCTTGCGCAGATCCCAGTTGACGCCGCAGGCGCGCAGCATGGGGCCGGATAGACCCCAGTTGATGGCATCCTGCTTGGAGATGACCCCCACCCCTTCCAGCCGCCGGCGGAAAATGGGGTTGTCGGTAACCAGCCGCTCGTACTCATCTACTTTGGGCAGGAAGTACTCGCAAAAATCGAGGCATTTTTCCGTCCAGCCGTAGGGCAGATCCACCGCTACGCCCCCGACGCGGAAGTAGTTGTTGTTGATGAGGCGCATGCCGGTGACGGCTTCAAACAAATCCAAGATCCACTCCCGCTCCCGCATAGCATAGAGGAAGGGGGTTTGGGCGCCTAAGTCCGCCAAGAAGGGGCCGAACCAGAGCAGGTGGTTGGTGATGCGGGTCAGCTCCAACATGATCACCCGCAAGTAGCTGGCCCGCCGGGGCACCGGGATCCCAGCCAGTTTCTCGACGGCGTTGACGGTGATGGCCTCGTTGAACATGCCAGCGCCGTAGTCCCAGCGGGAGACGTAGGGCAGGTATTGCACCACGGTGCGGTTTTCGGCAATTTTTTCCATGCCGCGGTGCAAGTAGCCGATCACCGGCTCGCAATCGACGATGTTTTCGCCATCGAGGGTGACCAGCAGGCGCAAGACCCCGTGCATAGAGGGATGGTGCGGCCCAAAGTTGAGCAGCATCCGGTCGGTACGGGTCTCGATCATGGGCATGGGCATAGCCGCCGCCTCCGCAACTGAAGAATGTTTATGGTCTGCAACATTTGCAGTATAACGGCTTTCCCGCGGTTCCTCGATCTCTCGGGCCATCAGGGATCCCAATTTTCGTCATTGAGGATCCCCTAATGGGTTCGGCTAGAGTGTTTTAAAAAAAGGTAAGGAGAGGGATGGCGGCATCTGGTTCACCCCCGAATGGCTTATCTCGGCGGGAGCAACAGCATCCGCTATATGCTACCGACAGGGCTGTGCTTGATGAGCTGATGGCGCAGGCTCGGGAGAACCCTCCCTCCGATTGGGTGCTGGCCGAAGTCGCCCGTCTGCGCATCCGCTATCAAGGTTTCCCTGGCGCCTGGGATCTGCAGCAGGATTTGGATCAGATCCTGGAACAGTGGGGCCTGAGCGAAGAGGAGCTGTTTGCCCGCACCCGCCAGATCCACGCTCGCGGCCAGGTGTACGACCGCAGCTTCAGCACGCGAGACGACTGGGCCTAGGAGGCCTGGAGTTGCTCCGCAAAAACAGGATCCAGAGGCACATCCAAAGCGGCGATGACCTTGGTCCAGAAGTTCATAAAGCCGATCCAGGCCGAGAGCTCCACCAGATCTTCATCCGACCAGATGGCTTTGAGTTGGGCAAAGAAGCTATCGGTAACCACCATGCTGGGCACGGTCATGCGCTCGGCGTACTCGATGGCCAGTTTCTCCGCCTCGGTGTAGAGGGTGCTGGTGCGGGCCTGGGCCACCGCCGCAATTTTGGCCGGGCTAGCTCCGTGTTTTTGCGCCTGCAGGGTGTGGTAGGGCAGGCAGTAGTGGCGGCAGCCGTTGATCTGGGCAATGCGGATGCTGACCAGCTCCTTCAGCTCTTCGGGCAAGTTGGGGTTGTCGGTGTGCAGCGCCCCGTAAAGGTTCATCACCGCCCGCATCAGTTGCGGCTTATGGGCCATCACCTGTAGCGGGTTGAGGGCGGTGCCATAGGTTTTCTCCAGGCTTTCGTAAACCTTCTGCAGTTGCTTGTCGGCTTTTTCTGGGGGAACAGGAGGGATCCGCATGGATGATCTATAAAATTGCAGCATTCTCGACTTTAGCGCGTTTGGGGGATCCGCCCAAGCCTTCCACTCCGCTGCCCTGGCTGTTTCCTCAGGGATCCCTGCTCCCGCCCAGGATTGAACTTCGAACCTTCCGGCAATTCTTGCCTGAAAAGCTTTTCCCGGTCATGGGTTGCCCAAGGATTGCTCGATGGCTTCTACCTGCTGTTGGGTGGCCGTAGCCCCTTGATTGAGGGTTTGCTGGAGCTGTTCCCGCGACTGGTAGATCTGCAGCGGCCCTCCCTGGGGGATTCCTTGCTGGGCGGCCTCAGGGCTGGCCTGTTCCGGCCTCGGCTCTGAACCGAGCGGGTTGCGATAGAGGCGGTTCACAACCAAAAAGCCCACCAGCACCACGGCAGTTGCCACCAAAAGTCGAACCATACCCGGATCCCTTGCGAGCACCTGGTTCTAAAATGCCCAAAAAGAGCCTCAAGTATCAGAGGTCGGGCACAATGGTGCAGACTGCTCAGCCGGTACGGGTTGGCATTGGCGGCCCGGTGGGATCCGGAAAAACCGCCCTGGTGGAAAAGCTCTGTCTGTCGCTGCGGGATCACCTGTCTTTGGCCGTGGTGACCAACGACATTTATACCCGCGAAGATGCCGAGTTTTTGGTGCGGGCCAAGGCGCTGGAAGCGGAGCGGATCATCGGCGTGGAGACCGGCGGCTGTCCCCACACGGCCATTCGGGAAGACGCCTCCCTCAACCTCGATGCCATTCAGGAGCTGGAGCGCCGCTTCTGTCCCCTGGATCTCATCCTGGTGGAATCGGGGGGGGATAACTTGGCAGCCACCTTCAGCCCAGAGCTGGTGGATGCCTGCATCTATGTTATTGATGTGGCCGAAGGGGACAAGATCCCGCGCAAGGGGGGGCCGGGGATCACCCGCTCTGACCTGCTGGTGATCAACAAGATCGACCTGGCGCCCTACGTAGGGGCAGACTTGGGGGTGATGGAACGGGATGCCCGCCGCATGCGGGGGGACAGGCCTTTTGTCTTCACCAACCTGCGCACGGGCGAGGGGCTGGAGCAGATCCTGGGCTGGCTGGAGCGGGAGGTGCTCTTTCGCTCCATCCAGGCCGATTCTCCCTCTGTGAGCCACCTGTGAACTTCGGCAAGGCCCTCTTGAAGATCAGCCGCCAAGGCCAACAGACCCACATTTGGGAGTATTCTCAGGCCCCCCTGCAATGGCTGGGATCCCCGGGTGAGCCGCCACTCTATTACCTACGCAACCCCAATGGTGGACTGCTGGGCGGGGATCGCCACCGCATCGCCATCGAGCTGGGGGCAGGCGCAGCGCTGGAAATTCGCACCCAAGGGGCAACCCGCCTCCACCCCGGCCTGAGCCGGCAACAGGCCAAGGTCAAGCTGGCTCCCACCAGCCAACTGATCTGGATCCCTCACCCGACCATTCTGGGCGCAGGAGCAGACTTCCGCCAACAGGTGCAGATCGAACTGGATCCCAGTGCCCGCCTGGCCTATGCCGAGATCTGGACAGCCGGGCGGCTGGCCATGGGGGAATGCTGGCAGTTTCGGCGCCTTTCCAGCAGCTTGCGGGTTTGGGTCGCTGCCGGGATCCCCGCCTCCACAGACGGGAGCAAACTCTGGCTGCAGGAGCACCTAGACCTGCGCTTTCCCCACCAGCATATCTCCGCCGCGTCGGTGCTGGGATCCCATCTCTGCTGGGGATCCCTGTACTTACTGGGGGATTGGCCAGAGCCGGAGTGGCCGACGGATACGCACCACTGGCTGCTGCGGTCGCCGGATCCCATCTGTCAGGGCTGGATCTTGCGCCAGGTGGGACCCCAGGCAGAGGCCATCTGGCAGCAGTTTGGCCAAGTTGTGCAACAGCTTGCCCCGGCCAAGAGAAGCTCAAACCAGGGGTGGTAGGCTAGGGCTGGCTTAGCCCAACCCGTTGCACGAGATCATGAACGCCGCTCGACGCATTATCAGACGTTCCGTCCGCAAGGGGCGAAGCCGCTGGCTCCTCCTCTACGAAAAAGGAATGGCCCTGCTGGCTTTGGGCAACCTGTGCTTGGTGCTCTTCGACCTCAGCTACGTGCCCTGGCGAGACTTCTGGCTCCAGGGGCGGGTGCAGATCTTCGGTGCCTTTGGCCCTCCCATTCCCTTGCCCATCCTCTCCCAACAGACCAGCCGCTCCCCGGTAACCGACCTGTACGACCCGGTTAAAGGCATTGAGCCCAACCCGGAAACCCAGCGCTACTTGGCCCTGGTGGATGAGCTGCGCCAGGTCACCCTGCGCTTTGGGGTGGAGTCGGAAGCAGCGGCACCGATCCTAGCCCGCCTGCGGCAACTGAGCGACGAGATGATCGAGACCAACCCCTTTCAGGCCGCCAACAAAACTGGCCAGTTTGTGCGCATCCTCAACTTGATGCGGGAGCACATCCCCGAAGCCGACTCGGCCAGGGCTGCCTTCGCCCGCTTCTGGACTGCCGAATACTTGGCCAGCGTCGATCCCAAAGACGGGATCGAATTTTTCCAGGCCCGCCTGCGCCCCCTCTTCGAGACCAATTACTCCCGCCCCATCGGCGAGAGCGGCAACCCGGTGGACTTTTTCCCCCTGCTGGACCTTCCCTTTGCCTTGCTGTTTGGGCTGGAATTTGTGCTGCGCACGGTGGCCATCAGCCGTCGCTACACCGGCGTCAATTGGCTGGATGCCATGCTCTGGCGCTGGTACGATGTGCTGCTGCTGCTGCCCTTTTGGCGCTGGCTGCGGGTGATCCCGGTTACCATCCGGCTGGGACAGGCGCAGTTGCTGGATCTGGAGCGGGTTCGCGCTCAGGTGAGCCAAGGCTTTGTCGCCAACTTCGCCGAAGACCTGACCGAGGTCATCGTCGTGCGGGTGATCAACCAAATCCAGGCATCCATCCAGCGGGGATCCCTGCCCCTGTTGCCGGCAGCCGATCCCTCCCGCAGCTACATCGACCTCAACGAGATCAACGAGCTGGAAGCCATTGCCAACCTGGTTTTTCGCACCGTCCTCTACCGCGTCCTGCCCCAGGTCCAGCCGGAGGTGGAGCAATTGCTCCGCTACAACCTGGGTGGCCTGCTCAAACAACTCCCCGCCCTGCAAACCCTGGAACGGCTGCCCGGCCTCGGATCCCTGCCCGGCCAACTGACAGAGCGCCTGGCCAGCGAGCTGACCACCACCACCTATAAAACCTTGACCAACAGCTTCGAGGATCCCGTCGGCTCCCAGTTGGCGGCCCAACTGTTGCGGCGCTTTGGCGAAGTCTTGGCCAACGAACTCACCCAGCAACATGCGCTGGAGGAAATTCGCTCCCTGTTACAGGACTTGCTGGAAGAAATCAAGATCAACTACGTGGAGCGCCTCTCCCACGAAGATCTGGAGGAAGTGATGGAGCAAACCCGCAAGCTGCGGCAAAAAGCTCAACAACTGCAGCAAGCCCGCAGCGCGTAGGAGTGGTTGACGAGGTTGCGCCGGTTCAGTAGGATAATGTTTCTAGTCCGGGCGAGTGGCGAAACTGGTAGACGCACCGCACTCAAAATGCGGCGGGAAACCGTGTCGGTTCGAATCCGACCTTGCCCATGCCCTCGAGCTGCTAGGCTGCAGGTATTACCCAGCAGATAATAGATAAAGACTTTGGGGTTCAGATGGGATCAATTGGTAGGGATCCGCCTGGTTAAGCTCTCGACAGAGGTGAGCAAAAGACTGGAGACTTTCAAGGCGCTCCGCGAGCTCGCTGAGGGTGTCTAGGTATTCGGCTAAAGCCGCTTGGGAAAGGTACCAAGACTTGTCCAGCTCTTGGAAGTAGGTCATCTGGAACTCGACAGAAAGATTCTTTTCCCTAAGGAAGCGCTGCTCCGGTGTAAGCGCTCGATCAAATGGGGAAAGACGAGCAATGCGCTGGATGCGTTCGCTAGAGATGTGGCCAGCAAAGCCGGGAGCTGTGTACGTATAGGCCGTCCGGAGCTGAGGTCGATCCGCTGGCAAGAGAGCTGCACACCACCTTTCGCTTAGTTCCCGGAAACGAGGAACCTCAAAGTCCAGGGCATCGACGGCATCTTGCAGGTACCCATGCTTAAGCAGAAGCTGGGATTCCGCCACTAGGGAAACTGCCCAACCCTTGAGGGCAATATCGCCAAGCAGTAGGCAGTGGGCCTGGCGCTCAACAGGGATCTGATGGGCTTGGTCGGAGAAAAAGATGCGGGCTTCCGCTAGCGCCTTAAGGGCATCGCGAGGAGAAGCCTCAGGGAATCGGTGCCTGCAGCTTAGCAAGACTTTGAATGAAAAGAGCACGATGCAAATTGGAGATAGCCAACAGAATTTCGGCTCTACTCTGAACGGCCAAAGCTTGCAAATAGGCCAGTTGGCCAGAAAGTGCATCTAGCTTTTGCTGGATGTCTTGGATCCCTTCCCTAACAATCTTTTCTAGGCGGGCAATAGAGCCTTGCAACTGATTCAGGCGGAAATGCATGTAGGTAAAGCCAATAGCGCTAACCCCCAGGTTTAAAACGCTAGCGCCAGCAGCTACCTGAGAAAGCCCCAAAATCTTGGTGGCAGTCTGCTGCAAAACCTCAAGCTTTCGATGAGTGGCTTGGTGACCAAGGGCATTAATCACGGATTCAGGAGATACCGGCGCATTCATCAGCAAGCTGGTCAGGCCAGGAGCTTCGGCCAAATGCTTGACGATGCGACCCGTGGCAGCTTCTCGAACAACGCCACCGTAGCGAACCAGGGATCCATCCAAAAGCCCGCTGACAATCGAAGGAGAAGCAAAAAGGAGAGTTGGAATGAGCATGACTTACGCTCCCAAAGTTCCGGTCACACAAGGTAGAAATCCTTGTTGGCAAAGGAGTTTAAATGTAATGGGGGGGAAATCCAGATAATCTTCGCTTTACTGCATAGAGCCAGAAACGCATCTCTTCGCTTAAGAGGACTCGCATCTTTGCGAAGTCCAGGAAGCTCCTCGTCAGTCTCGAGGGCCACTAGATAAAAAGCACTTTCATCATTGAGATTTTCAGCCGGAAACTTCTCGACTTCCTCTTTCAGAGCCTCAAACTCTTTCTGTGTGCCTCTCCAGATATACTTTGAGTTTTTATACAGAAGCTCACACGCATTCTTCTCTGTTATTTTTTGTCCGGGAGAAAGGTGAGAAAAGTATTCGCGAAACTGGCTAGCCCTCGAGGCTAGCACAACCAAACTGGGGAGCCTGGTTGGGGGTTCGGGGGGCTTGGGTTTGAGCAAATTTTCTGCAAGCCTAAGTTCTGCAAGCCCAAGTGCAGTACAGCCTGTTAAAGAATCAAGGGGTACAGTAGCAACACTTAGCAAACCAACTCTGGAAGCAGGATGGATTGATCAGTAGTAAAGAAGTCTGCACTATCTGCTCCAGGCTATACTTCCCAACTCTGGAAAACTGCCGAATAAAATGCTT
>NZ_JANSJD010000006.1:0-133968 GCF_047462395.1 Synechococcus sp. H55.7 | reverse complement strand
TAACCTCGTTTCTTCTCTCAAGTCAGCATCAAGTCGCATACTAAGGCAACAGTTTGCGGAACAGCTCAATAAAGTGTACTGGGGAAAGGCTAAGCTTTGGCATGATTCTAAGTGCATTGTCTCATGCTGAGGTGCACCTCTAGAAATTGTGAAGCGATATATCCAGAATCAGTCAGTAGGCGCTATCCCTCCCCACCCGGGTGGGGAATCCCGCGCCTTACGTTGAGCAAATGCAGGACAGGCGAGTTAACTGGCGCAGTAATTGATGGCCAAAGCCCCTACTAAAGTGAACTGAAAAGTCAGGAGCACCAAGTAGAAAATGGCGCGGGGCCTGAACAAAGTCAGCATCAAGCCAATGGCCTTCAAGTCCACCATCGGCCCAAACACCATAAAGGCCAACAGGGATCCCGGCGTGAAGGTGGCGGCAAAGGAGAGGGCAAAAAAGGCATCCACCGTCGAGCAGATAGAAATGATCCCGGCCAGGGCCATCATGATCAGGATCGAGACCAGTTCATCTTGGCCATAATTTAGAACAAACGAACGCGGGATCACCGTCTGCACAAAGGCCGCCATCGCCGAACCCAGGATGAGCACGGATCCCAGCTCGCGAATCTCTCTAGCCCAGGTTTGCAGCAGCAACAATCCCTTTTGCCGCCAAGAGAGAGCAGGGGCAGCGGCCAGCGCTGCCCGATACACCTCTTCGGCAGTCTGCGGAGTGGCCAGGGATCCGCCAGCAGCCCCTTGAGCATGGCCCTGGGATCCAATCCAAAAGGTGCCCCCCTGCAACAACGGCGAGCAGGAGGTGCTTTTCAGAGCTGCCTCTTGGCAGCGGTTGCGCTGCAGCTCTCGCCAGACCGCCGGTTGCAACAAAGGCTCCAGATCTTTTTGCACGCTGAAGAGCAAGCCGATGGCCACCGCAATGCCAAAAGAAAAAAGAACCCGGTAGACCACCAGCTCCGGCATGCTGCGAAAGGCAATCCACGTGGAGAAGATCACGACCGGGTTAAACACCGGCGCTGCCAACAAAAAAGCCACCGCCACATAGGGTGGGATCCCTTTGATCACCAGTTGCCGGGCCACGGGCAGATTGCCGCATTCGCACACCGGAAAAAAGAACCCCAGAGCACCGCCGGCCACCGCGCTGCCGATTTTGCCTTTGGGTAGGAAACGAGCCAACTGGGATCCCTCTACGAACACGGCCATCAGCCCGGAGAGAAACACCCCCAAGAGCAAAAACGGCATGGCCTGCACCACAATGCTCAAGAAGAGGGTGAACCCGTCTCGCCAAAGGGGAGAATCCAAAGGGCTCAACGCACCACCTCACCCACGCATTTGGGCTCTATTGAGTTTGGATCCCGGCCCAGTGCTCTGTCAAACCGCTCTCAACCCCGCTCCTCGATGGGGATGTAGCGTTGCTGGCGTTCACCTGTGTACACCTGGGTGGGTCGGAAGAGCCGATTATCCGACAACTGCTCCCGCCAATGGGCCAGCCAACCCGCCACCCGGGCAATGGCAAATACCGGCGTAAACAAATCTTCCGGGATCCCTAGCTTGGCGTAGACCAACCCCGAGTAGAAGTCCACGTTGGGGTAAATTCCTTTGGGCCCCAGCAGCTCCGCACACACCCGCTCCACTTCCAGGGCGATGTCGTAGTACTTGTCGTGGCCGTAGCGCTCGAACAGCTCCTCGGCCAGCCGCTGCAGAATGGTGGCCCGCGGATCCTTCACCTTGTAAACGCGATGGCCCATGCCCATGATGCGCTCTTTTTTGGCCAGCTTCTCTTCGATAAACGAGCGCACATTTTCCACCGAGCCGATTTGCCGCAACAGCCTCATCACCTGTTGGTTGGCCCCCCCATGCAACAGCCCCGAAAGGGTGCCCACCGCCGTGGCCAGGCTGCTGTAGGGGCTGGCCAGGGTAGAGGCGCTTACCAGCAGGGCAAAGGTAGAGGCGTTGACCGTGTGTTCGGCGTGCAAGATCAGACAGGTATCGAAGATGCGGGCCAGCCAGGGATCCGGCTTCTTGCCGGAGAGCATGTAGAGAAAATTGGCGGCATGATCCAGGCTGTCGTCGGGGGGGATGGGATCGTTACCCTGGCGCATCTGGTGAAACATGGCCACCATGGTCGGCAGCTTGGCGAGCAGACGGGTAACCGTGCCAAACACATAGTCGGGATCCGCCTCCCGCACCGGATAGAACATCCCCAAGCCTGCCACGCAGGTTTGCAGGGCATCCATCGGGTGGCCCGACTCAGGAAACGACTTGATCATGTCGCGGATGCGGTATTTGACCCGCCGATGGCTGCGGACGGCCTGGTCAAAGTCGTTCAGCTCGGATTGCGTCGGCAGCTTGCCGAAGATCAGCAGATAGGCCGTCTCCAAAAAGGTGCTGTGGGCCGTCAGTTCCTCAACGGGAATGCCCCGATACTCCAGGATCCCTACCTGGCCATCGACAAAACTAATGTTAGAACGCGTGGCCGGAACGCCTTCTAGCCCAGGCTTGTATTCGCCATCCGCCATAGTCGGACCCTTGGAAGTTCCCAAATGATGAATCGAGGGTTGCCAAAGCTGCCTGGAGCCCTTGTTTCTCTCAGGCAACACTGACCCCGCTTCGCTACAGTAAAGCAAATTTTGGATCCCTGCAGCCAACCGCTGACCTCGCCCAGAGCTTGGATCGGACTGGGATCCGCTTCCTATCTTGCAACAGCCCCCGCTGCCCGAGGCAAGAGTTGTTGCTATTGTGAGGACGACCCCCTGGTCGAGGGCGCTCGACCGCAAACCCTGCTTGGAGATGGCCTCGATGTCGAATACGGCGCAAACTCACCCCGTCCAAGGGCTGGAATACGTGGTGCTGGGAGTGGCCACCTGCTTCCAGCGAGATGAGGACGGTCACCTGCGGGAAGTCCTGGTGGCCGAGCCGTTGCCCGCTGCCGCCTTGGACTGCCTGGCCCAAGAGGGCCGCAGCACTTCCTATTGTCTCCTCTACGCCACAACCTATGCCGAGATCGTGAACAACGGGACCCCGACTTTGCCCGCCGATGTCTTCCCGGCGGGGGTGGTGCTGGGAGAAGATTTTGTGGAGCGGCTGCAAGCGGCGGCCCGCACCTATCGCAGCAAGCCCCAGTTTCGCCACATCCCCCTGCACCAAGTTTGTACTCCCGAGCGGGGGGCGTTTAAGCTCAACCACAGCCTCGAGCCGCGACGGATCCTCAATACGGCAATGGAAGTGAAGGATGCTGACAACATCAAGCAGCACCCCCACACCCACCAACAGCTCTGAAGGAGAGGCTGCTGGTGCCAGCGCAAGGACGGCAACACCAGTCATCACACCCAGGGATCCCGACAAGCTGGATCCCTGGGCAGAAGTTACCTGAGCGATGGAGAAGGCAGGAAGGGCTGGCCCAGCCACAGCCCACTGAAGCCCAGCGTCAGCAGAGTCAGGGGCAGACCCAAGCGCAGATGCTCCCCAAAGGAGAGCACGTACCCTTTTTTGGCGGCTGCCTCAACCGTGATTAGATTGGCTACTGCCCCAAACAGGGTTAAATTGCCCGCCAACGTGGAGCCGGCAGCCAGCAACAGCCAAGTGGTGGTCTCCTGTTGGGGAACCAAGGATTGCAGCAACAACACTGCCGGCACATTGGAGATGATGTTGGATAAAATGGCTACACCGATCAACAGGGCGAGGGGGGATCCCACCAGCCTCTCTGCCAAAGGCCCCAAGCTCATCCCCCAGAGGGCTACCAGTTCTCGCGTTGCCCGCGTCAAGATAAACAGCCCGGAGAACATCACCAGCAAATTCCAGTCCACCTGCCCCAGAAATCGCTCCGGCTTCAGCCTGCGGGTAATCAGCAACAGGGCCGCTGCCACCAAGGCCGATTCGGCCAAGGGAAGTCCGGCTATGAAGGCCACAAACAGCCCCCCCGCGATCACCAGGCTCTTGCGCAATAGGGGCGGGTAGAGGCGCAGCGGCAGCCAAGGCACCTGGGCAAAGGGTTGCAAGGAGCGCACCTGGGGGTAATAGAGCCACAGCAGCCCCACCTCCAGCAGCAGCCCCACCACGGCAATGGGCGTCATCTTGCCGGCAAACTCCAGATAGCCGATCCCAGAGAAAGAGCCGATCAAAATGTTCTGTGGGTTGCCGCTCAAGGTGGCGACGGATCCCAGGTTGGTGGCTGCCGCCAAGCCCAACAGGTAGGGAATCGGGTTTAACCCCAACACCGTTGTGACCTGCAAAGTGAGGGGAGTAAACACCAGGGCCAGGGTATCGTTGAGCAAAAAAGCCGAGAGCAAGCCGCTGCCAAACACCAGCATGATCAACAGGCCAAAGGGGCTACGGCTCACCCGAATCAGGCCCAGCAAAGCCAACTGGAAGGCCCCACCATAGGACAAGCTGGCATTCACCACCATCATGCTCAGGAGAAACACGATCGTGGTGGGGTCAATGGCCTCCCAAGCCTGCCGCAGCGACAAGGTCCCCAAGCCAATGAGCAAGGCGGATCCCACCAGGGCAATCGTGGCCCGGTTCATGCGCAACCGGGGCAGGGATCCCAGCCCCAGCCCGAGATAGCTCAAGCCCAACACCAACCAAGACAGTTTCTGCAGGCCTCTGCCCCCTCCTTTTTGGATCCCTGCTGGGTTGAGCCAATGGCCGGAGTGGAAACAGGCCCGCTATGCCCAGCACTCAACTCATAGGTTACAAGAATAAAAAGCTTTTCAGGACAGCCCGGAAGCTCGTCAGGCTGAGTAGTCGTGGGGATCTGGCCGTCGTTCATAGGATAATGGGAGCCCGTAGACCTTGAGTTGCCCATCGTTCACTGAGGAGCTGTCCCCTTGGTCAAAGAGCGAGTCGAGGTGATCGTCCCGGCCACCACCGCCAATTTGGGGCCGGGGTTCGACTGCATTGGTGCAGCCTTAGAGCTCTACAACCACTTCCAATTTCGGGAGATCCCCTCTGGCCTCAGCATCCACTACCGTGGCAGCGACCACATCAGCCAGAGCAAGGACAACCTGGTGTACCGGGCCTTCTGCCGCGCTTTTGAGTTGCTGAGTAAGCCCGTGCCGGGGGTAGAAATCGAAATCACCCTCAACGTGCCCCTGGCGCGGGGGTTGGGCAGTTCTGCCACCGCTATTGTCGGCGGCTTGTTGGGAGCCAATGCCATCGGGTCGCTCAACCTAGCTCCCGAAACCCTCCTACAACTGGCCATCGCCCTGGAAGGCCATCCAGACAATGTGGTGCCCGCCCTGCAGGGTAGTTGTCAGCTCTGTGTGCAGGGGCAGCAGGGGCAATGGGTGTTTTGTCCGGTGGATTGGCACGAAAGCATTGGCATCGTGGTTGCGGTGCCCAACTTTAAGCTTTCCACCCAAGCAGCCCGCGAGATCCTGCCCAAATCCGTCAGCTTGGCGGATGCGGTTTTTTCCAGCAGCCATCTGGGTCTGCTCATTCGCAGCTTGCAGTCGGGCCGGGTGGACTGGCTGAGGGTGGCCCTGCAGGATCGCCTGCACCAGCCGGCCCGCATGGAGCTGATCACCGGGTTCAAAACGGTTCAAGCTGCAGCCATAGCTGCCGGGGCCTATGGGGTAGTGATCAGTGGAGCCGGCCCCACCCTGTTGGCCCTCTGCGCCCCCGAAAATCGGGAACGGGTGGGAGCCGCGATGGTCAGCGCTTGGGCCCAGCTCGATATTGAAGCAGAAGCCAAACCGCTCAGCTTGGATCGGCAGGGAGGACGGGTGGTGATCCACTCCCAGCCGGCTGGATAAAAAACTCTCTCTCCAAGCTCCTCAGGCTGGTGCTGGGAAGCCATCCTGCAGCAGCAGCAATAGAGGCGGGAGGAGGAGCCAAGCCGCCACCAGCAGGGATGCCACTGCTGCCATCAACACCGCTGCCGCGGCGCAATCTTTGGCGATCTCGGCCAAGGGATGATACTTGCTGCCGAGGGTGAGATCCACCACTGCTTCCAGAGCGGTATTCACCAGCTCCAGCGCCATCACCAAACCGCTGGTCAGGCTGATCAGGGCCATTGCCGCAGCGCTCAGCCGCAGGCCCAGCCCAAGGCCGAAGGCTACCGCCGCCACCGCCATGTGAATGCGGAAGTTGCGCTGGGTGCGGATTGCATAAGCCAAACCCTTGCCCGCGTAGTAGAAACTTTTGCCCAGGTTGTCGGCCACCTGCCAAGAGGGGGGGCGTCGCCAGGGATCCACCTCCAAAGGCGCGGCATTGGCTGCGGGATCGACCTCAGAGGAAGGCGCTGGAGCGATACCGGTGGGCTTGGAATGGACGCGCCGCCGGAACGCCGCCAGCCGACTAGGACTGTTGGCCATGGCTTACCCCTCCATCCAGTTGGATGGCAGCGAGCAACTGTCGCTGTTGCTGCACCATGTGCTGGAGAGAACGTTCATCCGGGTGATCCCACCCCAGCAGGTGAAGCAACCCATGGCTGGCCAGCCAGGCCAGCTCCTGCGAGAGCCGATGCCCTTGCGCTTTGGCTTGTGAGCGGGCGGTGGGCACCGAAATCACAATATCCCCCAGCAGGCGCACCCCCGTGATCTCGTGCAGCTTGACGGGGGCGGGCATCTCCTGGGCGGCAAAGGCCAGCACATCGGTGGGCGCGTCAAGGTGGCGAAACTCGCGGTTGAGCTGGCGAATGTGATCATCGGAGGTGAGGCAAAGGCTGAGCTCGCACGGCTCCTGTACCCCCAGCTCCCGCAACCAGATCTCGAACCAATGGCGCCAAGTGACTTCTTCAACCGGGCTTGGAATGTGGAATTCCAGGTAGAGATCTAGAAACTCTCCCATGCCGGCCTCCCTCACACCACGCACCCTATTCTACCGATTTGCTCAGGTTGGGCCAGTTTTTGTTTCTCTGCTCGGCAAGCTGTTGCAGCGCCTGGCGCAGCCGATTTTCCAGCTTTTGGCAGTCTGGATCCCAATCCTCTGTCGGAAACAGATCTCCGGCAATGGCGACCGCCCAGGCCCCTGCTTGCAGATATTCCGCTGCCTTGGCCAAGGTCACCCCCCCAGTGGGGATCAACGGCAGGGATCCCAGCACCGGTCGCAGATGACGCAGGTAGCGGGATCCCCCCATGCTCTCCGCCGGAAACACTTTGACCGCCGTTGCCCCCGCCTGCCATGCCTTCCAGATCTCGCTGGGGGTAAGGGCACCGGGCACGACGGGCAGTCCCACTTCCCGGCCCCAACGGATAATGCTCTCGTCCGTAAAAGGGCAAACGCAAAATTGGGCCCCCGCCTGCCAAGCCTGCTCCGCCATCTGTCGATGGGAGACGGTGCCCACCCCTATCCAACACTGCGGGTGGTCTTGCCGCAGTTGGGCAATCAACTCCAGATAGCGGGGAACGTGCGGGGTGATCTCGATGTGGCGGATCCCGGCCCGGATGGCCAGAGTGGATCCCTGGAGAGCCTGGTCTGGGCTGCTACAGAGGCGGATCACCGCGATCAGGGGCTGCTGCCACAAATGGAGTAGCCAGTCTCCAAAGCCGCGTTCAGAACCCTCGAATACCATCTGTGGGAAAGTACCCTCTCATTGGAAGGGCTGTCGGGGAACCGGTGGCAAGATCCCATCGTTGGCAATGACCGGAAAAGCCCAACAGCGAGCGTACCGCCTTGGCGATGGGCGGAGGTCACTCTTGCCGGCTTTGGTGCTCACGCCAAAATTGCTCCGCAAAAGCCACTGTTGGGTGGATGGGGGCACGGGGTTTGCTGAGGAGGGGCATATTGGCCTCTTCAGGAGTGCGGTTGCCCTTGCGCTGGTTGCAGCGTTCGCAGGCGGTCACCACATTGTCCCAGGTGTGGGATCCGCCGCGGGAAAGAGGTACGACATGATCCAGGGTCAGGTTATGGGTGCTGCCGCAGTACTGACAGGTGTGGTGATCCCGCCGCAAGACCTCTCGCCGGGTAACAGGGGGCACCCGCCAGGATCGCTCTTTGCCCTTGATGGTCAGGCGGATGTGTTCGGGCACCTCGATCACCTGGCTGGGGGAGCGCACCTTCCACACCGGCACATCCATCATCGCCAGCGGCTCTGCCTTGCCCGTCAGCAGCAGCACAATCGCCCGCCTAATGTTGACCCGGCTAATGGGCAAGTAGTTTTGGGAAAAGACAACAATCGACTGTTCCAGGACGTGGGTAGCAGCAGTCATGACTTAGCTCTTCCATTTGCCGCCATTGTCCTGAGAAATCTGGCGAATGACAAGGTTTTCCCGCAGTGGGCACCATCTAGGTGGAGCCCCACCATTCAACATTCCAGAGTTTCTTACGATCGGGAGCCGGACAGATGGGCTAGTATCCGGGTGATGGTCGGATCCCGTGCCTCCCATGACCTACCCGCTGCATGTTGCCCTGGTTTGGCACCAACACCAGCCCCTCTACAAAAGCCCGCTGGCGGGTAAATATCGCATGCCTTGGGTGCGCCTACACGGGATCAAAGACTACCTGGACTTAATTTTGCTGCTGGAGCGCTATCCCCGCCTGCACCAAACGGTTAACCTAGTGCCCTCTCTCATTGTGCAAATCGAAGACTACGTGGCCGGCTCCGCTTTCGATCCCTATTTGGAGCTGACTTTATCTCCTGTCGAAAAGCTGACCCCGGAGCAGCGGCGCTTCATTGTCGAGCGTTTCTTCGACAGCCATTACCCCACCATGATTGAGCCCTACCCCCGCTACCGCCAGCTCTACGAACAGCGGGAATCGCAAGGGATCAACTGGTGCCTACAGTACTGGACGCCCCAAGACTTCAGCGACCTGCTGGCCTGGCACAACCTCTCCTGGTTCGATCCCCTCTTCCAGGAGGATCCTGAGATCGAGAGCTGGATCAAGATGGGATCCGGCTTTACCCTGGCGGATCGGCAGCGGATCTACGCCAAGCAACAGCAGATCCTGGCTGCCATCCTGCCCCAGCACGCCAAATTGCAAAGTAGCGGCCAACTGGAGTTGACCACCAGCCCCTACACCCACCCCATCTTGCCCCTGCTGGTGAGCGAGCGCTCGGCGCGGGTGGCCCGGCCCGGCTTGCCCCTGCCCCGCTACCCCTTCCACTGGGAGCAGGATGTCCACAGCCAACTGGAGCGGGCCAAGCAGATCTACCGGGAGCGCTTTGGCCGCGACCCGCGGGGTCTGTGGCCTTCAGAGCAGGCGGTCAGCCCCGCCATCGTGCCCCTGATCCAGAAACAAGGCTTTGATTGGATCATCTCCGACGAGGGAGTGCTGGGCTGGAGCTTGGGCCAACCCTTTCATCGCGACGGGCAGGGCCATATCCTCGAGCCGGAAAAGCTCTACCGCCCCTACCGTCTGGAGAGCGAGGCAGGGGATTTGGCCATCATCTTTCGGGATCACCGCCTTTCCGATCTCATTGGCTTTAGCTACAGCGCCATGCCTGCCGACGCTGCCGCCAAAGATCTCATCGGCCACCTGGAGAGCATCCGCAACCGCCTACCCCAAGACCAGCCCTGGCTGGTCACCATTGCCCTGGATGGGGAAAATTGCTGGGAGTACTACCCCCAAGATGGCCGCCCCTTCCTGGAAAACCTCTATGCCCGCCTCAGCCAGCACCCGGCGTTGCGCTTGGTGAAGGTGTCGGAGTTTTTGGATCAGTTTCCCCCCACGGAGTTTCTGCCAGCCGAACAATTGCACAGCGGCTCCTGGATTGAGGCCGACTTTACCACTTGGATTGGGGATCCCGTCAAAAACCGCGCCTGGGAGCTCCTTGCCCAAGCCCGCCAGGTGATCCACGATCACCCTCACGCCACCCCCCAGGCCTGGGAAGCCCTCTGGGCCGCCGAGGGATCCGATTGGTTCTGGTGGTTTGGGGCAGGCCACTCTTCCGCCCACGATGCCGTTTTTGACCAGTTGTTTCGGGAACATCTACAGGCCCTCTACACCGCTTTGGGAGAGGCGGTGCCGGCGGCGCTGCAGTTTCCCCTCGAGGATCACGACGGGCTGGGGGATCGCCTGCCGCAGGGGTTTATCCATCCCACCATCAACGGTCGCCCCGCCGAACGGGAGTGGAGCCAGGCCGGGCGGGTGGAGATCGGCGCAGCCCGAGGAACCATGCACCGCAACAGCGTCGTCCGCCGCCTCTGGTACGGGTTCGATCACTTCAACCTCTATCTGCGGCTGGATTTTAACTCGGTGGTGCAGCGGCCCAAGCAATTGCAGGTGCTGTGGTTTTATCCCAACCGCGTTACCGTCAACAGCCCCATTCCCCTGCAGGGGTTGCCGGCAGAAGCCCCCCTCAACTATCTCTACCGCCACCTGTTGAAGCTGTCGCTGCCGCCGCCTGGCACCGGCCAGCATCCCGCACCCGTCGAGGCTCAGCTCTTGCAGGCAGGGGAGTACCATAGCTGGCACCCCATCAACCATCAGGTGAAGGCGGTGGTGGATGCCTGTTTGGAGGTGGCCATTCCCTGGAGCAATTTGGGCGCCCAGCCGGGGCAGGAGCTGCAATTTATCATCGTGGCCGCCGATGGCGAGACCTTCCAAGAAGGGATCCCCCCCAAGGCCACCATCGCCCTGCGCAGGCCTTGAGCGGCTGGCCGTTGGCCCTTAGAATCTCTGACTGGTTATGCAGCGCGATCTCTACCCGCCCATCGAGCCCTACGATTACGGCTTTCTCCCCGTCTCTTCCCTGCACACCCTCTACTACGAGCAGTGCGGCAACCCGGCGGGCAAGCCGGTGGTGTTTTTGCATGGGGGGCCAGGAGGTGGGATCGATCCCCTCTACCGGCAGTACTTTGATCCCAGCCGCTGGCGGGTGGTGCTGTTCGATCAACGTGGTTGCGGCAAGAGCCGCCCCTACGCCGAGCTGCGGGAGAACACCACCTGGGATCTGGTGGCCGATATCGAGAAGCTGCGCCAACACCTGGGCATTGAGCGCTGGTGGGTGTTTGGGGGCAGTTGGGGCAGCGCCCTTGCCTTGGCCTATGGGCAAACCCACCCCCACTCCTGCCTGGGGTTTATCTTGCGGGGCATTTTCCTGCTACGCCCTTTTGAGATCCGCTGGTTTTACCAGTCGGGGGCCAGCCACCTGTTCCCCGATGCTTGGGAACATTACCTGGAGCCCATCCCCCCCGAAGAGCGGGATGACCTGCTGGCAGCCTACCACCGCCGCCTCAACGACCCGGATCCCCAGGTGCGGCTGAGAGCGGCCCGCGCCTGGGCCATCTGGGAGGCCAGCACCAGCAAGTTGATCCCCAGCCCTGAGCTCATCGAGCGCTTTGGCCAGGAGACCTTTGCCGAGGCCTTTGCCCGCATCGAGTGCCACTACTTCGTCCATGGGGGTTTTTTGGATCCTGAAGACCAGCTCCTTAGGGGGGTGGAGCGCCTGCGCCATCTGCCGGCTGTGATCGTCCAGGGACGCTACGACGTGGTCTGCCCGCCCATTTCCGCCTGGGAGCTGCACCAGGCCTGGCCAGAGGCGGAGTTTCACCTCATTCCCGATGCCGGCCATTCCATCACCGAGCCCGGGATCCGCACCGCCCTGCTGCAGGCCACGGATCGCTGCGCCAGTCTGTGAGCCGCTGAGATAGCCTGGGTTGGGGATCCCAAGACCTTGAAGAATTGCTACAGGAATGCCGGCAAAACCTTGGGATCCAGCCCCGGAGCACGGCCAAGCCTATCGACAGTCGGCGATTTTGGGTTTATCACTGAGGGAAGAGCGGTGCAGGCTGCCTGGTCGATGGCTTCCGCCACTGGCTCCTTCTGATTGTTGTTAATTGATCTTGGGCTGGTTCCTCCACTCCAGCGTCTTGTCAAAGCAAACTTGTCTTTACTTCGCCGTTTCCAGGGTCGAACCATGCAGAAAATAACTCATCTGTCTAAGCTTGCCCTCGCCCTGCCTGCTTCCCTCTTGCTGGCAGATGCCGTTGTGGCTTACCCCTGTGACTCGGTTGGGGGTGAAGCTTACAACTTCTACAGCCCCACGGTTCAGGTTGACAGTTTCGGGGCTCAGGTGTCGCCTGCTGTCCTAGGCAACGGTTTTATCGGGGTTGCCATCGAAACGGTGGATGGACAGCCAGCTCAAGGTGCCGTCAGTCGTCGCCTGTTTGGCCCCGCGCCTCAAATCCAAGGGGTGCAGGTGGTTGGTCTGCTCCAGGATGGCCCGGCTCAACAAGCGGGTCTGGCCCAGGGAGATATTTTGATTGGGGTGGACGGGCAGCGGGTCACCTCGGTGCAGCACGTCCAGCAAATTATCCAAAACACCCCGGTGGGCCAGCGGGTACCCATTACCTTCCGGCGCGGCGGACAGGTGTTGTCCACGGTGGTGGTGGTCGGCGATGGCCGTGTGTTGCGCCCCTTGATGCTGCAGCAGCAGTAAGCTTCCAGTGAATGCAGATTGGAGTTCAGGATGGGCGGTCTGGGCGGTTTGCGGCCTTAACGGGCTGCTGTTTCTGGCTTTGCTCGCCCTCGTTCCTGTCCTTTTGAGCCTGCGGTCGGCGCTCTGGGTTACGGAGCGGGCCATGGCCGACTGGCGGGAGGCGGCTGAGCGGGCTTTGGCTCCCACGCCGGCTGAGTTGCTGCGCCTACGGGATCGGCTGCGGGAGAATCGCCATACCCTCGACCGCTGGCAGCGGCGTCTCCAGTTTTGGCAAGGGATCCGCAGGGTGGCTGTTTGGCTGGGGCGCAGGCTGTGAGGAGCATGGATAGCGTCTCCCATCCCATCCGGTTGCAGGTGATGGCCAATGCGCTGGCGGGGATCGCCGAGGAGATGGGGGCGCGCCTCATCCGCGGTTCTTACTCGGCCAACATCAAGGAACGGCGGGATTGCTCGACGGCCCTGTTCGACGCTCGGGGAGACTGTATTGCCCAGGCGGCCCACATTCCGGTGCACCTGGGCGCCCTCGCGGAAGCGGTGCGGGCGGTGGTGGCAGCCGGCCCGCGGCCCGGCGATGTGTTCGTCCTCAACGATCCCTACCAGGGGGGATCCCATCTGCCGGATATCACGGTGGTTACGGCCATCCCCGGCCTGGGGGATCCAGAACAAGTCTGCGCCTACGCGGTGAACCGCGCCCACCACGCCGATATTGGGGGGATGCGCCCCGGCTCCATGCCGGCCGACTCTACGGAAATCTGGCAGGAAGGGCTGGTGATCCCGCCGCTGCGGCTGGCCCAAATGACCCTGACGGGGGAGCTGTGCTGGCAGGGCGATCTGCTGCGCCTGATCCTGGCCAATGTGCGCAACCCTGAGCAGCGGCGGGGGGATTTGCAGGCCCAGGTGGGAGCCAGCGCCGTGGGGGTGAGCCGGTTTCGCGAGCTGCTGGCCCGCTTTGGAGAAGAAGAGGCCTGGCAGTTGATCGCCGGGGTGATCGCCTACAGCCGGCGGCGGATGCAGGCCCAGATCCGCGCTCTGCCTGCTGGGATCTACACCGCCTGCGACTACCTGGAGGGCTACGGGGATCCGCCCGAGCCGCTCCGCATCCAGGTGCAGATTGAGGTAAGGGGGGAGAGGCTACGGGTGGACTTTGCCGGCACAGCCCCGGCCACCGCGGGGAACCTGAACGCGCCTTTGGCTGTGACCCGCTCGGCGGTGCTCTTTGCCCTGCGCTGCCTGTTGGATCCCACGGCGCCCAGCAATGTCGGCCTGGAGGATCCCATCGAGATCGTAGCCCCGCCCGGCTGCCTGGTGAACGCCCAATTTCCGGCGGCGGTGGTGGCGGGCAACGTGGAAACCTCGCAGCGCATTGCCGATGTGGTGTTCAAAGCCCTAGCCCCGGTGGCCGGATCCCGTGCCATTGCCCAGGGACAGGGCACCATGAACAACTGTGTGCTCGGCAACCGCCACTTCACCTACTACGAAACCCTGGGGGGCGGCCAAGGAGCCAGCCGGCAGCGACCGGGCCTGGACGGCGTCCACGTGGGCATGAGCAATACCCTCAACACCCCCATCGAAGCTCTGGAGCTGGAGTATCCCCTGCGGGTGCTGCGCTACGAGCTACGCCCAGATTCCGGCGGCCATGGCCGCCAGCGGGGCGGCTGGGGGCTGATCCGCTCCCTCCAGACCTTGCAAGATTGCACCCTCTCCCTGCTCACCGACCGGCGCCACCATGCCCCCCAAGGGGAAGAAGGCGGCGAGCCTGGCCAGGTGGGGATCAACCTCGTCAACGGGGATCCCTTGCCCAGCAAAACCAGCCGATCCCTGAAAGCCGGCGATGTGCTCACCCTCTACACCCCTGGCGGCGGGGCTTGGGGGTCAAGCGAGGAGGAGCAGGCACCCGAACCCACATAGCGCAGGTGGGCGAGAAACAACTGCTCGCAGCGCCGGATCACCTCATCACGGCTGGCAAAGTGCTCTAACCTATGCACTTCTTGACCTTTCTCAAACAAAATTAGGGTCGGCAGCGAGCGCACCCGATAGCGGCGCGGCAGCCAAAAATTGTCGTCCACATTCACCCGCAGCACCTTAACTGCGCCGCCCCACTCTGCTGCGAGACGGTCGGTAATCGGCTGAATGAACCGACACAGGCCACACCAAGGGGCGCCAAAATCCACCAACACCAACCCGTCACTTGTCAAAAGTTCTTGATTAAAAGCATCTAAAGCAACTTGCAAGTTCATCACTCCCAGACTAAAGAAGTTGTTTGGGATCATGCTACCAGGCAATTTGGCTGGCTGCAGAAACCATTTGCGGATGGAGAGCATAAAGAATCACTACAAAGCTGAACACCCCTAGGTAGGCCCAGCGCAGAAACTCTCGCGGTTGCAGGTGTTGTCGCCGCTGCAGAATGGCCAAGCCGGGGATCACAGAAGTACGGGCCTTGAGATCGCGGAAGGCCTGGCCGTATTTCCGCTCCAGACGGTGATCCCCGTGCCAGACGGCGAACAGGTGATAGGCCACCAGCCCCAGGGAGGTGACCAGCATAAAACTGGAGCCAATCCAAAGGGAATGGGCCACACACCAGATCACCTGGCCCACCATTTGGGGGTGGCGGGTGATGCGGATGATCCCGGTCTCAAACAGGTGGATCTCCGGCTTCTGAATGGCGGCGATCTCCAGCAAATTGAAGGTAGCCGGATACAAAAAGAAAAACGAGAGCGCTGACAAAAGAACAACGGTGGTGTGGATGCCGGGGACAGCATGGAGATCCCAGAGGATCACCCCGTCGTAGCGATGGTTAAAGAAGTAGATCAGCAGCAGCGGCGCCAAGCTGAGGCTGACCAGCGCAAAAAGAAGGCGGTACAAACGGGATCCCAGCCAAGCTTCCCCCCAAGGCCGCAAGTAGGCCAGCCCACTGTGAGCACAGGCAAATCCTAGAATCATGGCCAACATGATCGCGTGGGATCGGTAGGGGGCCAGCTCGGGCGGTAAGTGGCTAAAGAGTGGGAACAGCATCTTTTCAAGAGCTCCTCTGGGGCGTCGCCGTGACTTATGCTTAAAGATAAGTTACATAAGGCAAGCTTCCCATGCTGAAAACTTTTTTTCTACGCCTTGTCGGCCTGCTCCTCTCGGTCATCCTGGTGCTGGGCTGGACGACCGCAAGCGCTCAGGCGGCCCGTCTTACCGGCAAGTACTACGAAGACAGCATGACCCTGATCCAAACCCTGCGCACCGTCCTTTCGGAAGCGGATCCCGTGATGAACCCGGCAGAGGCGCGGGCGGAAGCGATGGAGGCTATGCAAGAATTCGCAGGACGCTACCACGGCCAACGCTACGACAAGCTCCAGTCTTTCACCACCCTGCGCACCGTGTTTAATACGCTGGCCTCCCAGTACCGCACCTCCAACCGACCTCTCAACCCGGAGAAGGTGGAGCGGGTGCTGATGCAACTGGATCGGGCGGAGTTGGCCTTGCGCCGGGAAGGTTGAACTTTTGGGATCTCCCAGATCCAAATCACAGGCAAATTTCCCCCGGTGCAGCCAAGCTGTTGCCAGCTCGCAAAAGTCGAGGTCATCGCCGGCGTTCTTCCAAACCTGAGGAGGAAGGCGCCGCTCTCTCGAGGCAAAGGGCATTTTCTCAGGATTTGGGAGGTTGTTATGGGCACAGGTCGTTGGATCCTGCTCTCGTTGCCGCTGATGGTTGGGGGTGGGGTTATTGCTTTTTATTCAGCTTCGCTCTTGTCCCTTCCAGCCCAAGGACAGGTGGCTGGAGCTGCCGAGGAGGGATCCCCGGGCCCTTTTTTTGCGGTGGATGGCCTGGCCCTGCGCGGCTATGACCCGGTGGCCTACTTTATCGATGGCAAGCCGGTCGAGGGATCCCCAGCCTATGAATGGGAGTGGGGAGGGGTGACCTGGCGGTTTGCCACCGCTGACAATCGGGAGCGGTTTCGCAGCAACCCGGAGCGCTTTGCCCCCCAGTACGGCGGGTTTTGTGCTTGGGCCGTGGCCCACAACTACCTTTACCCGGTGGATCCCTTTGCCTGGAAAATTGTCGATGACAAGCTGTACTTGAATGCCAACCGGCGGGTACAGCGCAACTGGGAGCGGGACATTCCCGGGTTGATCGAGAAGGCAGATGCCAATTGGCCGGGGCTGCGCAGCCGCTGAGCCTACCTGTCTGGGATCACTGGATGAGGCGCAGGGTTACCTTGATGACAACCCGGTGGAGGCCGCTTTCGCCAAGCTCCAGATCGCCCCCCATTTCTCTCAGGAGCCGCTCGCTCACCCGCCAAGTAGCACTGCCCTTTGTTTCAACGGGCACATGGCACCGTCCCTCCAGGTTCCACTCTAGACACAGGTGCCCCTCCGCTGCTGCGATGGGATAGAGGTGCAGAGCCATCGAACCATAGCGCAGGGCACGGATGCCCCAGCGACACACCCCCAGCAGAGCCTGCACCAAACCGTGGGGATCCGCCCAAACCATAAGGCTGTCCGGGAGGGCGGACGGTTCAGAAACAGAAGGTGGTTGTAGGATCGGCCACTCGTAGCGAATGCCCTGATCCTGGGCCTGTAGGCGAGTTAGGCTGTACACATCTTGCAGCAGGGGGCGGAGTTGGGTCGGCTCCGGTTGCAGGGGTTGAATGGGCAGATCGTGGCGAGCCAGGCGGGTGTATTCCTCGAGCAGCTTAATCAAGCGCTCTACGGACTCTTTGGCACTTTGAATGTATTCCCGCTCCTCCTCCGGGGAATCGCACAGATCCGACAACACCAACTGCAGGGATCCCATCTGGCTGCTGAGGGGGTTGCGCAGCTCGTGGCCAATGCTGACGAGCAACTCTTGCTGAAAGGCTCGCATCACCTCAGAGCGTTCAAAAGCAAATTGCCAATCTACGGCCTCTTGCCTGTCGGCAGGGGCCGCCGGCTGGGAAGCTGGATCGGGTTTGGCTGCGGGTTTCCTCAAAAGGTGCTCCGGACGAAGGACAGGGGATCCCGTCGAGGTTCAGATCCTTGGGTTCGGATCTTTAAGCTTTGCACAGTAAGGACTACGTCCCCCTGACGCGAGCAGGCTCTGGAGATACCCCACTCCATGGGGATCCTACCCTTTTCTACCCGACGAAGTGGGCGCTGACCACCCGCTCAATCCCCGCCAGATCGCGGTGAACTTGGATCTGCCGATAACAGTCCCTCTCTCGCAATTGCTCCGCCACCCAAGGGGCTTGTCCTCGCATCACTTCTACCGCCCAAAAGGAGTTGGGGGCCAGGTAGTCCGGTGCCCTTTGAATCAACAGCCGCAAGTGGGCCAGCCCATCTTCCCCGCCATCGAGGGCCTGTCGCGGCTCGTGCAGCCGCACCTCGGGCATGAGATGGGCCAGCTCCCCGGTGGGGATGTAGGGCGGGTTGGAAACCAGGCCGCGCAGCCGCCCCCGCCAGGGATCCAAGGGCACAAACCAGGATCCCAGCAGCAACTGCACCCGCTCCTGCAAATGGTGGGCCGCCACGTTGTCCGCCGCAACGGCTAGGGCTTGCGGGCTCGAATCCACCGCCAGAAGCTGCAACTGGGGATGTCGCTGGGCCAAAGCGATGGCAATGGCCCCGCTGCCGGTGCCCAGGTCGGCCAAGCAGGATGCGGGCGGCAGAGGATTAGCTTGTAACCAGAGGGAAGCCTGCTCCACCAGCAGCTCGGTCTCCGGACGTGGGATCAGCACCGCCGGGGTCACCCGTAGGCTCAAGCCGGCCCATTCCACTTTGCCCAACAGATACTGCAGAGGGACGCGCTTTTCCACCCTTTGCTGCCAAAGGGCCTCTACCTCCTCCAGGAGTTCCCCCGCCCCAGCCGGAGCGCGACCCAGCAGCCGCTCCAACGGCCCCCACCCCAGCCGTTCCTTGAGCAGAATCTCCACCTCCTCGGCAGGGATCCCAGCCGCTTTTGCCGCCCTCAGGGCCTGGTCACGCCACTCCAGCAATCGCCTCAGCAGAGTCGAGGGGGATCTCAAAGGATTCCGTTCTGCCAGCATGACTGGGGGTTGGGTTAACGCTGAGGCTGGGGACTGGCAGAAGGGTTGGCAGGCCGAGCCAACGATTGGATGTATTCCAGCGCCGAGCGGGAAGGGATAAAGGCGATCTTCTGCACATCGGCCTGGGCATCGGGAGCCAGCATGCGCTCCACCACAATGGCCAGGGAGGTGACCTCAATCTGGGTTTTTCCAACCACATCCGGGTTCTGGGCTGCCGCCCGATCCAAAGCTCGCTGCAGATCGTTGCGGTCGAAGAAGAAGGGCACCACCTCCTGACCATCCTGCTCGATGGTCAGCAGCCCCTCTCCGGAGCGGCCATAGAACAGAGGCACGCCGATCGCTTCTGGAGGCACATCTTTGCTGGTTTCTTTCAGTACCTGCTTGGCTGCCTCCACATCAGCAGGCCGCGGCACCACCTCGAAGTACAGATCGCTATTTTTGGCGCGCTCCTCTTCCGATTTTTCGTAGGCATACCCCAGCGAGAGAGGCACCACCTGGGCTTGGCTGGCTATCTCGGGGTTGCTGGCTTTCACCTGCTCCAACATTTTTTGGGCCTGGGCTTGATCCAGCCAGAAGGAGACCACTTGAATGGTGCGGCCATCTCGCTCCACATTGGCAACAACAGGTGTGCCGTTCTGAGACACAACCGCAAAAACAGGCACCAGGCTCAGCCGCTCTGCCACCTCTTGCCGGCTCATGGGGCCTGCGGTTGCCTGAGCCGGTGGAGCACTCCCCTGAGCCCAAGCGGGAGTCATGGCCAAGCTCGCCCACGCTGTCCCGATCAGGATCCCGGCTATACTGCTCACCCGAGCTACACAGCAGCAGAGGGATCGGGCAGGCGACACTACGTTACAGCGCATCATTCTCATCTCCACTCCCGGCATCGCGCCTTGTTCTGGTTGCTATAGGGCTAGATCCCTCAAGTACTAACCAACAGATCGGGCAAGGCAGAAGCCACCCGGATTGAACCTGCTCGACAGGGCTAGGCTAGCGATGCGGCACACCCTCGGCATCGACTCGCGGCTGGCCGTCGCTGACAACACCCCGGCTCACTGACCTCAAAGAGCGCTCTTGGGCCACCCTAGAAGCCAAGGTTAGAACATCTGCTCGACTCCTGTCGAGGGGCAAAGCCCCTATTTGAGTGGGGATCCCGCATCACTCAATACTATATACGGAGTCGCATAAAATCGACCCACGCTAGATGCAGATCTACCCAACAGCAGATCGGTTCAGATCGAGCTGATAATTGTATGCTCAGCTTTTCCACAACAGGCAGCCTACCCCAGCCTTGTGCATCAGGGCTCTGATGTAGCCGCGCGAACGTGGCAGCTACTGTTAACTTTTGTTAAGGTGGGGGGACAAACGCATGCTTCCGAGGAGCATTAAACCATGGCTAAGATCTTTACCCCTGAATTCAACCAATTTGAGACCATCAACGCCACGCAGGCCTGGTCTTTGTTTTTCACCATCAGCGCTTCCGATCGGCTTTTGGGCTCAAACCCGGCTGTTGGGCGCTACATCACGCTGGCCTTGTTCAGCGCCATCCTCACCGGCATCCTGAATGTGCTGCTGGCCTCGTAGTTGGCCGCTGTCACGGGACGGAATTGTCCAGGACAATCTGTTTGCCAGTCCTTCAGAGGCCGCTGGCAGCGGCGGCTCGGCCTGGGAAAGGGGATCCCTTCCTCAGGTTTTTTGCTTTTGAATGGGAAAGGATCCCTTTTGCTCCGGGTGGGGCGATGAAAACGTCTGGGACAAGTTCTGCGGCGGCGGCTTTGCCCGTCGCGCTGCCGCTGCTGCTGGCGCCGGCAGGAGATTGGGAGTGTGCCAAGGCAGCGGTAGAAAACGGGGCCGATGCCATTTACTTCGGGCTGGAGCGGTTCAACGCCCGCCTACGCGCCCGCAACTTCACAGAGGCAGATTTGCCGGAGCTGATGGCTTGGCTGCATCAGCGGGGGGTGCGAGGCTATGTAACTTTGAATACTCTGGTCTTTCCGGGGGAGCTGGAGGAAGCGGAGCGGTACATCCGCTCGATGATCGCGGCGGGGGTGGATGCGGTCATTGTCCAGGATATTGGCATCGCACGCTTGATCCGTCATCTTTCTCCCGATTTCCCCATCCACGCCTCGACGCAGATGACCGTCACCAGCGGTATCGGGGCAGAGTTTGCCGCCGAGTTGGGCTGTGAGGTGGTGGTGCTGGCGCGGGAGTGTTCCCTCAAGGAGATGGCCAAGATCCGCGCCCATCTGGAAGAGAAGGGATCCCCCGTCTGCTTGGAAATCTTCGTGCACGGGGCGTTGTGCGTGGCCTATTCCGGGCAATGTCTGACCAGCGAGGCGCTGGGAGGACGTTCGGCCAACCGCGGAGAATGTGCCCAGGCCTGCCGCCTGCCCTACGAGCTGGTGGTAGACGGGATGCGGCGCGATCTGGGGGAGAAGCGGTATCTGCTCAGCCCCCAAGATCTGGCCGGTCTGGAGGTGCTGCCGGAGCTGGTCAAGCTGGGGATCCACTGCTTAAAAATTGAGGGTCGTTTGAAATCGCCGGAGTATGTAGCCAATGTAACGCGCATCTATCGCCAGGCCTTGGACGCCCTGGGGGCAGGGCAGGCGTGGCAGCCCTCAGCTCAGGAGTGGTATGAGCTGGAGATGAGCTTTTCCCGCGGGCTGTATACCGGCTGGCTGCGGGGCATCAACAACCAAGAGCTGGTGCATGCCCGTTTTGGCAAGAAGCGGGGGGTTTACCTGGGGCAGGTGCTGCGGATCGAAGGGGATCAGGTGGGGGTGCGCCTGCAGGCTCCCCTCAAGCCGGGCGATGGCGTGGTGTTCGACCAGGGAGAGCCGGAGCAGGGGGGGCGGGTTTACCGCGTGCACAAGAAGCAGGGGCTGGCCTGGCTTGGCTTTGCCCAGGGGGCCATTGACCTCAAACGCCTGCGGCCAGGGGATCGCCTCTGGAAGACCAGCGACCCGGAGCTGGAGAAACGCCTGCGCCAGAGCTATGCCGGGGATCAGCCTCGCTTTCAACGCCCCGTCCACCTGGAAGTTCACGGCCAGGCCGGCTTGCCCCTGACGCTGATCCTGCGGGATGAAGAGGGCCACGTGGTGCGGGTGGATTCGCCGGTGCCTTTGCAGCCTGCCCATCACCAACCCCTCACCGACGAGAAGCTGCGGCAGCAACTGGGTCGTTTGGGTTCCACCCCGTTCAAGTTGGGATCCCTGCACAATGCCCTGGAAGGAGAGGTGATGCTGCCGCTGAGCGTCCTCAACCAAATGCGGCGCCAAGCCGTGGAGCAGTTGCAGGCGCTGTGGGCTCGGCCCCGCCGCTGGCAGCTCAACCCTGAAGCTCGCTGGCCAGATCTGCTGCCCGCCCCGGAGCAACCGGAAAGGGGATCGCCCCAACTGGTGGTGCTGGTGCGGGATCCAGAGCAGTTGCCGGCGGCAATTGCCTGTGGCATCCGGCAGATCTACCTGGAGTTGGAGGATCCCCGCCGCTACCGGGAAGTTATCCGCGCCACCAAGGCCGCTCACCCTGAGGTGGAGCTGTGGGCGGCCCCGCCCCGCATCACCAAGCCGGGAGAAAGCTGGATCCTCAAACAGGTGTTGGCAGCAGGAGCCGATGGCTATCTGGTGCGCAACTACGACCACCTGCGCTTTTTTGCCGGCCAGCGCTGCATCGGCGATTTTTCCTTGAACGTGGCCAACCCCATCACCGCCCACTATTTCAAAAGCCGCTACCCCTTGGAGCGCCTGACGGCCTCCTATGACCTCAACCACGAGCAACTGGGATCCCTGCTCCAGGCCGGCCCCGCCCACTGGTACGAGGTCACCATCCACCAGCACATGCCCATGTTCCACATGGAGCACTGTGTCTTCTGCGCTTTTTTGTCCCGCGGCACCGACTACACCAATTGTGGCCGTCCCTGCGAAAAACACGAGGTGAGGCTGAGGGATAGGGCCAATGTCGAGCACATTTTGAAAGCCGATGCCGGCTGCCGCAACACTCTCTACAACGGCAAAGCCCAAACCGGGGCCGAGCATGTGCCAAAACTGCTGGATCTGGGGTTGCGATATCTGCGCATTGAGTTCTTGCAGGAATCCCCCGAGCAGATCCGGCAAACCTTGCGCTGCTATCAACAGCTTCTCCAAGGCCGGATGAGCGGATCCCAGCTGTGGCGCGAGCTGAAGCTACATAGCCAATTGGGGGTTACGCGCGGGTCTTTGCAGAGTTAGAGGCTGCGCGGCCTTACATACCCTCTGTATTCTCTGCGGTTGCCGAGGCCGGGTGGGCAGAGCAATAGAAAAAACACTCCCGCAAAATTGGCGTAAAATTTCCTCAGGGCATGGTCGTTTCCCAAGCTTTCTTTTGCTTCCCTATCCTCTGCGTAGCTCTCTCTTTGGTTACCGTGAAACACACCCTCAGCGCCCTTGTGCAGGATCAGCCTGGCGTTTTAACCCGCATCGCGGGGATGTTTGCCCGTCGCGGCTTTAACATCGACAGCCTCACCGTCGGCCCCACCGAACGACCGGGGATCTCTCGCATCACCATGGTGGTGCAGGGAGATGAGCACGACGTGGAGCAGATGACGAAGCAGCTCTACAAGCTCATCGATGTGCTAAAAGTTACCGATATCACCCACGTCCCCTGTGTGGAACGGGAGCTGATGCTGGTCAAGGTGAATGCCAGCCCCGAGACCCGCTCCGCCATCATGGATGTCGCCCAAATGTTTCGTGCCCGGATTGTGGATGTGGCGGAGGAGTCTTTGACCCTCGAGGTGACCGGGGATCCGGGCAAAATGGTGGCGATCATCAAGATGTTGACCAGCTTTGGCATCCGCGAGATCGCCCGTACCGGTCTGGTGGCCCTCACCCGCGAGTCTGGCGTGAATACGGAATACTTGAAGCAACACCCCACCTTAGTGACCATCTGATGGCCTTACGAGAAGCGATGCCACAACCGGGGGAGAGGTGGCGGGGATCGGCTTGGCGCGGCGGAATTCGCAGGATCCTCGGCCTTGTGGCCATTGTGCTGGTGGGGCTGCTGGCCGGCTGCGGCCCCAGGCCGCCCAAGCCGATTGTGCAGCAGGCCCTTGCCTATCAGATCGCTCATTTGTCCGAGCCGGTGGCCTCCTTGGTGGGCAGTGAGCAGTTGTCGGCCCGGCTGGAAGTGCAAGATGTGAAAATCCGTCGGGATCGCCGTGAACCTTTGCTGTTGGCCTGTTGCTCCGCAAGAACAGGAGAAACGCTGGAAGGCCATCACCTCAGCGGTACCTACACCCTGATCGTGAAGCCGCCGGGATCCCGCCGTCCTTATCGCCGCAAAGGGGATCCCTTTCAGCTCACCTTGGCCCACCAAAAGGCACAAACTGTTGCTACGCAGCGCTCGCCTGACGCAGAGCCCCAAACCGTGCCCGAACGGTGGCTACTGGCCTACGGCTCGCCTGATGCTAAGACCTGGAGGGTCATCGACTTTCTGCCTCAGCCCGCACCGGCACCGGAGTTGCCTCCTGCCGAGCCAGAACCGGCCATCCCGGCAGCCTGATGCAAACCTGCCGCCGCTCACCGCAGCAAAGCCGCCCCCCAGGCAAAAAGACCATCCACCAACAGGGTATTTAGCACTGCTCCGGCAAAGGCCCAATGGTGCAGGCGGCGGGATCCCCGAATCATCCACAACCCAGCGCCCAGCAAGAGAAGGCCCAGGCCGATGCCCCAACTCAGGCCCCAGGGGGTAGCCATTTTGTCAAGAGCGGCCATGAAAGGGACAACCGCCTGATCCAAGCGGTCGAACTGCATCGCCTGTCGCCACTCCGGCAGCAAGCCCACCGAGTGAATGTAAAGATCGGTAATCGCCGTGCCCCACAGGGAACCGAGATAAAACCAGGAGCCGATGCGGGCAAACCGCTGCCGTGTCCCCCACCAGACAATCGGGATCCCCAAAGCTTCCACGGGCATGTGCCAAAGAGGCTCAAAGCGCAGCCAGCCCCAATACAGGGATCCCGCCAGCCAAGTCAGGGTAAAGCCGTAGAGCAAATCTCCCCACAGGCGGGTACGGAGCTGCGAGTAGAGATGCAAACTGAGGCCCAACCAGCCCAAAGACATCACCAAGCTCACCCAGGGGGCATATCGCACCAGGGGCGCTTGCACAAAAACGGGCAGGCAGACGAGCAGAGCCGCCATTCCCCCAATGGCATGGTGGGATCCGAAACGCCTTTGAATTGGGAGAGGGCGATGCTCAGATGACAGCAGAGGCTCATTTGGGAGAGGGGGCAAAAAAGGTGTGGAAGACAAAATGCAACATTAAAAACCTTTACATCAGTTAACATAGCACCTTCTTCGCCGTGACAGGAGCAGGAAAGCTCCGGGAGGCCGAAATGGGCATTCCCTCTCCAGAGATGCCAGGGTGGAAACGATGTGCTGGCCGGAGGAAACCGTATGGACTTGCTGTTGGCCGCAGATATCGGGGGCACCAAAACCAGCCTCAGCCTTGTCAATGCCGAGGATCCCGAGCACAGCCTTTATCATTGCCGCTACGCCAGCCAAGATTTCGTCAGCCTCGCCCCGATGGTGGGAGAGTTTCTGGCCCAGGCTCGGCAGGAGCTGGGTCGAGATCCACAGCCTGCTGCTGCCTGTTTTGCGGTGGCCGGCCCGGTGATGGAGCGAGCAAGGGTACAGACCGCCAAGATCACCAACTTGCCTTGGGATCTGCAGTCAAGCCAATTGGCCGCAGAGCTGGGGATCCCGCGCGTAGCCTTGATCAACGACTTCAGCGCTGTGGGGTATGGCCTGCTTGCCCTGGGCGATCAAGATCTGGACACCTTGCAAGTGGGTGAGCGTCAACCCCGGGCTCCGATTGGCGTGATGGGAGCAGGTACGGGTTTGGGGCAGGCTTACCTCACCTGGGGAGAAGGCGGCTACCAGGTTCATGCCAGCGAGGGAGGGCATGTGGATTTTTCCCCGCGCACCCCTTTAGAGTGGGAGCTTTTGAGGTATTTGCAAAAACGGCACGGGCGTGTCTCCACCGAGCGGGTGGTCTCAGGGCAGGGAATTGTTGCCATCTATCAATTTTTGCGGGATAGTCGGTGGGGGCAAGGGGAAGAACAGTTGCTGGCCCAAATTGAGGCTTGGGAAAAGGGGGCCGAGCCTGTTGACCCGGCAGCCCAAATTGCCAATGCCGCCATGGAAGCACGGGATCCGCTGGCAGTGGAGTGTCTGCGGCTTTTTATCAGCTTGTACGGAGCTGCGGTCGGGAACTTCGCCCTGCAACTGCTGCCTCGCGGGGGCCTGTTCATCGCCGGTGGGATCGCGCCCAAGCTCTTGCGCCTCTTGCACCAAGGAGAGTTTTTGTCCTCGTTTTTGGACAAAGGGCGGATGCGTCCTCTCCTGGAGCAACTGTCGGTGCAGGTGGTGGTGAATGCGCAGGTGGGGTTGAAGGGAGCTGCTCGCTATGCCGCCACCCTTTTGTCTGGCAAGACCACCCAGCCCAGCGGATGATGGCAACGATCCCCATTGATGCTGGAATCATGCTGGACAATCTTGTCCAGCCGTCCCTCGTCGGGATCCTAAACTTCATCCCTTGGCGGATGGGGCAAAATGGGATTGGATCTTTGCCGCATTGTTAGACTTCCCAATAGCGGGCAGCCGCCATCCAACCGATGATCGCCGTCCCTCAGCACAGTTATAGTCACTACCAAGTAGCAATGAAACGTTTCTCTACGTCGTTATTTCTACGCAACGCTGTCGCGAACGCGCCGGCGGCGCGGAGCGCTATCCCTAACTCCCCTCTCCCTCTGGGAGAGGGGTTGGGGGTGGTCGCGTTAGCGGCGCGGAGCGCTTGGGCACCTCTGGGAGAGGGGTTGGGGGTGAGGGTAGAGGCCCGGAGCGCTTGGGTCGGCGGCAAAGTGTCTTAATCTTGTTTGAAACGACTATAATCCGATGAATCCAATCCTCTGGGCTTTGAGCATAGCTCTGCTGCTGGCCGTGGGTCTGGCAGCCTACCTGTTGACTGCTCGCAAATACGAGTCTCCCGCATCCGTGGCTAAGTCTTACGACGAGTGGACCCGCGACGGGATCCTGGAGTTCTACTGGGGCGAGCATATTCACCTCGGCCACTACGGATCCCCGCCGCGGCGGAAGAACTTCATCCAGGCCAAGCACGACTTTGTCCACGAGATGGTGCGCTGGGGCGGGCTGGATCGGTTGCCGCCGGGGACGACGGTGCTGGATGTAGGTTGCGGCATCGGCGGTAGTTGTCGCATCTTGGCCCGCGACTACGGCTTTGTCGTAACCGGCATCACCATTAGCCCACAGCAGGTGCAGCGGGCCCAAGAGCTCACCCCCCCCGATCTGCCCGTCCGGTTTCAGGTGGCCGATGCCCTCAATCTGCCCTTTCCCGACGCCAGCTTTGATGTGGTCTGGTCCATCGAAGCGGGGCCCCACATGCCGGACAAGGCCCGCTACGCCAGCGAGATGCTGCGGGTGCTCAAGCCGGGAGGCATCTTGGTGGTGGCGGACTGGAACCAGCGGGACGACCGTCAAAAGCCCCTCAACTTTTGGGAGCGGCTGGTGATGCGGCAGTTGTTGGATCAGTGGTCGCACCCCGCTTTTTCCAGCATCGAGGGGTTTGCCGAACAGTTGCAAGCCACCGGGCTGGTGGAAGGGCAGGTGGAAACCGCCGACTGGACGCAAGAAACCCTTCCTTCTTGGCTGGATTCCATCTGGCAGGGCATTGTCCGTCCCGAGGGCTTGCTGAAGTTTGGCTTGGTAGGCTTGATTAAGTCGCTGCGGGAGGTGCCCACCTTCTTGCTCATGCGCCTGGCCTTCGGCACCGGCCTCTGCCGCTTTGGCATGTTCCGGGCGGTGCGGGCCGCCACGCCGGCAAACTCCGCCTCCCCAGAAGTAGTTGGCCACAGCACCCAATAAGAGACAATGACGATCCTTGCTCCCACTCCGGATACCCTGGACGCCCTCTACGACGTGATCATCGTCGGCGGCGGCATTGCGGGCCTGACTCTAGCTTGTGCCCTGCAGGGCTCCGGCCTGCGCTTGGCCCTCATCGAGGCCCAGTCGGCTGAGGCAGTCAGGCAGCGCCCCTTGGCCTATGCCCTTTCGCCGCTGTCGATCCGCATCTTTCGGGCCATCGGGGTGTGGGAGGCGCTGGCTCCCCACATCACGCCCTTTGCCCAGGTGATTCTGACCGACGCCAACGCTCCCCAGCGGGTGACATTTAGGCCGGAGGATGTGGGGGAAACGGCGGTTTTCTACTGCGGCGAACATGCTCGGCTGCAGCAGGTGCTCCAGGAGCAAGTAGCCGCCGATCCCAAGATCACCTGCTACTACGAAGCCAGGGTGGAGAGGGTAACCTACGGGAAGGTTGCCGCCGAGGTAGAGCTGGAAATGACACAGGGCCGGCGCCGACTGGCCGCCGCTCTGGTGGTGGCTGCGGACGGCCTGCGCTCTCCCGTGCGGCAGCGGGCAGGGATCCCTAGCGACGGCTGGGACTACTGGCAGTCGTGTATCACCGCCCTGGTGGCCCCTGCCCAAGACCACCAAAACATCGCCTACGAACGCTTCTGGCCTGCTGGCCCCTTCGCCATCCTGCCCCTGCCCGGCAATCGCTGCCAGGTGGTCTGGATCCTGCCCCACGAGCAGGCCAAAGCCACGCTGGCCCTTTCTCAGGCCGACTTCTTGGCCGAGATGCAGCGCTACTACGGCGTCCAGGGCGGCTGCCTCACCTTGCTGAACCCGCCCCAAGTCTTCCCGGCCCGTCTGCGCCAGAGCCGCCGCTACTATCAGCACCGCTTGGCGTTGGTGGGAGATGCTGCTCACCACTGCCATCCGGTGGCCGGCCAAGGGCTGAACCTCGGCATCCGCGATGCCGCTGCCTTGGCCCAGGTGCTGTTGGCTGCTTGGCAACGGCACGAGGATCTGGGAGATGTCAAAGTCCTGCGCCGCTACGGTCGCCGTCGCCGTTGGGAAAACTGGCTGGTGCTGCTCTTCACGGATCTACTCACCCGCACCTTCTCCAACTCCTACTGGCCCCTGGTGGTCTTGCGGCGCTGGATCCTGAGCGGGATGATGGCCTTTCCGCCCCTGCGCTGCTTTTTGCTGCGCCTGATGACTGGCTTGTGGGGAAGCCCTCCCTACAACCCCAGTTCCTCCTTGGCCTTCTGAGCTGCCCAAAGCACCTCCGCATCGGCGGCCTGGGACCAGTCGGGATCGGCGATCTCGGCGTAGAACCTGGGGTCGTAGGAGCGGGTTTGCACCACCACCGGCATGGGCACGGCATGGCCGAGGATCAGGGCCTGCTGTTTGGAATCCAGCTTGGCCAGCACTGTTTTCAAGTTCTGGCTGCCGGCTACCCCTGTGAACACGGCCTCGATATCTTGGTCGTCGTTGAGGAGGGCCGTGATGCGGGTGCCCAACTGCGACATCACCTCGCTGTCGATACTGGAAGGGCGCTGATCCACCACCAGCAGCGTGACAAAGTACTTGCGCATCTCGCGGGCAATAGTGCCGAAAATGGTCTGCTTGGCCGCCCGCGGATCCAGAAAGCGGTGCGCTTCCTCGATGGTGATGCACAGTTGCCGGGGCCGGTCGAGGGGATTTTTGGACTGCAGGTACCGCTCTGTCTGCTGCACATAGGCCTGGTGGATGCGGCGGGTGATGACGTTGGCTGCCAACATGTAGGAGAGCAGGTTGGACTGGGATCCGAACTCGATGACCACGTGGATGCCGCGGCTGAGGGCCTCCAAGATCTCGCCGATGTAGTTGTGGGGCAAGCTGTTGCGGATGTACTTGAGGTCGTCGAGGCGGGTGAGCTTGCGCTGCAGGGCCAGGATCGAGGCCTTGTTGCCCATCTTCTGTTCGCAAAACTCTTGAACCTCGGCGTTGGAGAGGCTCAAGAGCCGGCTGATCCAGTCGCGGCCAAACTCGTTGCGCAGGATAATGGCGTTTTCCAGGCTGGCCTCCGAGAGGTTGAGCTCCTCCGCCAACAGGGCCAGATCTTCCACCTCGATCTGGTTGTAGGCAATAAACAGTTCGCGGGCATCCCGCACCCCTCGCCGCCGGGTGGAATCGGGATCCAAGGTATAGATTTGTACCTGGCCGGGGAAGAGCTGCCGCAGCCCCTTGACAGTGGTGGCCTGCCTATCCTCGCTGGCCGCCTCCCAGCCGTACTCGGAGTGCATATCAAAAATTAGGTTCACCGCCGCCCGTTTGCGGATGATGCCCGCCAGGAGCAGGCGGGCCAGGAAGGATTTGCCGGTACCGGACTTGCCGAAGATGCCGTTGCTGCGCTCCACCCAGCGATCCAAATCTAGGCAAATGGGCACCGCCATGTCCAAGGGCTGACCGATGGCGAAGTTGCGCCGAGTTGGGTCCTCTTCCCAGCCGAAGACGGTGCGAAAGTCCAGCTCCCGCGCCTCGTACACCTGGGAAAAATGGGCCGGCACCGTTTTCACCGGCAACAGCTCCATCGCCTCGGCACCAGGAAGGGCTGGGCCGCCATCTTCTGGCCGCTTGGGATCAATGAGGGGGTACAGCCTTTCCCCTTCCGTCTGCCGCGGCACCAGCATCAGCATCGGCGTGAGGGCGATAACCCCGTAGGTGCCGGTACCTGCCAGCACCTCCTGCAGCAGGGTCTCTTCCGGGCGGGGGGGGTTGACCAGGATCTGGGGGTTGCTGGTTGCTAACGTAACGTCGGTGAGCAGACCGAAGAAGCGGTGGCGCTCCCCTTGAATCACCACAAACTTGCCCACCCGCAGGTCTTCTACCGAAACACCGGGGTTGAGGCGAGCTTCCAAGCCCCGACTCAGGGATCCCTGAATCACCGTGGCCAAAGGTTGGGAAGCGGTCATGGCGGTGAGACTAGTTCTGGGCACGGGCGCTGGTGCGGGGGGCGCCATCCTGCACGATCCAGGTGCGGACGATCTCCACCTCCTCCGGCGTCCAAAAGCCCAGACGGGAGAGGGGCAGCCCGCGGGCCTGGATGTAGGCGATCTCCGGGGATCCGCCGCGGGCCTGAGAGCGGTTGGGATTGTTGGCGTTGAGAATAGTGGCGTGGCGGCGCGTCCAGCGGGGATCGATCAACTCGCTCTTGGGATCCCCTGGCTTGACGTAGGCCAGAACCGCCTCGTAGCTATCCAGCAACTGGGTGCGCTGTCGCCCCGCCGGCTGGTGACAGCCGACACAACTGGCCTCCAGCAGCGGTTTGATGTCCCGCTCGTAGGTAAACTGCGGCTCGGTGCGAAAGCGCAGTTGGATGGCCTGCTCCAGCGGCAGCCCCTCTTGGGGGGCAATCGTAAGGGTGTAGTCGGTGCTGAAGCGCAAGGGATCTCGAGGCTTAAGCAACAACTCGTCTCCCTGCACGTCGAAAATGACCGCTGCCGGCGGCTCCAACTGAACCGCCAGCCGTTGTAGATTGGGATCCAGCGGTCGATCGAATTGCAGCCGAATGACTCCATCTATCAAAACATCCTGCTGTTCAGGGGCAGGTTGAGAAGAGACCCACTGTAAAGACGCATTCGACTGGGACCAAACCCACGGATGAGACCCGCTGATAAAGAACATTGCTGCCAACAACAACAGCCCCGCCCAAGTTCGCCACCGTCCCCAGTGGCGAAAGATATTCTGTACGGTCGGAGTGTTCATTGCCGCAGACCCAATTCTACTGTTGTCAGAATAGCGAACTTAATCCATGCTTCAGCCGTTGATGAGATACAGATCGTCAGGGATCCCCAGCGGATCATGAGGATCCCTTGTCTGGTAGAGTAGACGAACAATGAACGCCGGAGCAAAAAGAAGAGGCTGCTGCTCCCAAAGGCTGAAAATCATATTGAGGGCTTCACCCAAGCTGATAGGAGATCACCAGCAGGGAGAAGCAGTACAGGGAGACAGCCAATCAGTTGACGCGCTCCAGCTTGATGTTGTGGTGGCCCAACTTGATCTCGAACTCATCTCCGGGCTTGAGGCCCATCTTCTTGGTGTAGGCAGCTCCAATTAGGAGATTGCCATTCTTATGAACCGAAACCCGGAAGGTAGGAGCGCGGCCACGAGATCCATTTTCGTCACTGGCACCGAGATCCACGCCAACAGCCTTCAGCAGGGCATTGTTAAACTGCATCAGATTCACTCGCTCCTGACCATTCTTGGTGTAGGTGACATAGCCACAGGCGCGAGCTTTTTCCTTGCGATCCGCATTTCCCATTGAAGTTACTTTGTCGAGGAGCTCTTGGCCAGTGAGTGGTTTTGGTTTACTGGTTGTAGCCATATCAAGGTGGTTTTAAGGACAACAGTTAGTGTAGCCAGAAACAAACAGCGATTGCAATAGAGGTTCCTCCAATTCCTCTTTACCTTCCTATTAGAGAGAATAGGTTCGGCGGCTGCAATGGGATTGAAGGGTGATTGCGCAAAACAGTAGTGGAGAATTTTCTCTAGAGGCCAGAACCTGTGGGGGAGACTTTCGCGGAAGGGACAGGCCCTCAGGGCCAAGGGCATATAAAAGTGTCTTTGAGTGTCTCTAGACGCTGGATCCCCGCTGCGGCACCGGAGTTGAGCAAAAGCAGGGAAACTGGAAACAAGGCTGTTTGAGTGTCACTCGATATGGATCTCTTTTGGTCGGGACGGCGTCTTCTGGTTGGGGTGAGCGGGGGGATTGCTGCCTACAAAACGGCGGTTTTGGTATCTGCTCTGGCCCAGCAGGGGGCAGAGGTGAGGGTGGTTTTGACGAAAGCTGCAGAACAGTTTATCTCCCCGCTGACATTTGCCACCGTGTCTCGCCAGCCAGCTTTCACGGATGCCGAGTTTTGGCAAGCCACGCGGGGACGGCCGCTGCACATCGAGCTGGGGGAATGGGCCGAGGCTCTTCTGATTGCGCCGCTTTCGGCCAACACCTTGGGCAAGGTGGCCCAGGGGCTGGCGGACAATTTGCTCACCAATGTGGTTTTGGCTTGCCACTGTCCGGTGGCCCTGGCGCCGGCCATGAATACCCACATGTGGAAGGCTGAAGCGGTGGCCGAGAATTGGCAGCGGCTGCAACGGGATCCCCGCTTCTGGGCCTTGCCCACTGCCAGGGGCCGCCTGGCCTGTGATGCGGTGGGGGAAGGGCGTATGTTGGAGCCAGAGGCGCTGCAGGAGTATGTGCGGGCTCTGCTCTGGACAGGGGGGAAAAAAGACTGGCAAGGGAAGCGGGTGTTGGTGACGGCAGGAGGCACCCGCGAGCCCATCGACGCGGTGCGCTTTATCGGCAACCCTGCCAGTGGGCGGATGGGGGTGGCGCTGGCGGTGGCAGCCGCCTGTCGGGGGGCCGAAGTCACGCTGGTGCATGGGCCGCTGGGGATCCCCTTTGATCCAGCACCCTTCGCCATTCGGGCCATGCCGGTGGAGACGGCAGCCCAACTGGAGAGAGTTTTGCAGGCGGAATTTCCCCAGGTGGATCTTTTGTGGATGGCTGCCGCTGTGGGGGATGTGCGCCCCGCCCAGGTTTACGCGGGGAAACTGCCAAAAGGCGATCTGCCCCCCATGCTGCCCTTGGAGCCTGTCCCTGACCTGGTGGCAGCCCTGGCCCGCCACCGACGTCCCGGTCAGCTTCTTATCGGCTTTGCCGCCCAGAGCGGGGATCCCCTCCCCTCAGCCAAGGAGAAGCTGCAGCAGAAAGGGCTGGACGCCATTGTGGCCAATCCCATCGACCAGCCGGAGAGCGGCTTTGGCAGCAGCCACAACCAAGGCTACTGGATCCCGCGGCAGGGCAGCCCAGAACGGCTGCCTTGGACAACCAAGGCCACCCTGGCCCACCGGCTGCTGGATCTGGCCCTGCAGCTGGAGCCGAGCTGACCCCGAGGCCTCACTGTTTTGGCTTCGTATCTCGGCTGCGAGGGTAACGGTTCTCCCGGCGATCGGACCAAAATCAGGCCAAAATCAGGTACCTTTGAGGCTAAGCGCAGAGGGATCCGATGGCGATCATCGTTTTGAAAGCCTGGTATTTGGATTCGGTGTTGTCTGCCTCCCAAGTTCAACAGAGGGCTCCCGATCTGCGCCTAAGCCGTACCGGCCTCTTGAAAACGGCGATGCGAGCCGATTTCCTCGACGATGTGGAGCAGGTGAAGGCTTCTGTCTGGTGGCAGCGCTACTTGGAAGGGGAGCTGGTGGAGTTTTACATCGAGGGCAGCGGCGCCTACAGCATCTCCAACCTCGATTTGATCAGCCGCGAGATCTACTTTAATAAGCGGGCCACCCTGAACATGACGGAGCCGGTCATCTACTTTTGTGGCCAAGCGGATTACCCCGACTCCAGCGCCACGCTGCACCAGGCGTTGCAGGCGGTGGTGGAGACCATTAACCGCCATCACCAACCGGTTCTTCCGCTGCAACTGCAGGGATCCCTGCCCAGCGAAAGCGAGACACCTCTAATCGACGCGGCCCTGATTCGCAAGCTCAAGCACGCGCTACTGGTGGTGGCCGATGTCACCCCGGTGCAGGTGAATGGCCGAGGACGGCCTCTGCCCAGTCCCCAGGTCTGTTTGGAGTTGGGCTATGCCCTGCAAGCGAAGCGCCCCGAGCAATTGCTGCTGGTACAACTGCCCCGCGACGACATCGAGGGATCCTTTCCTTTCGAGGTGGAGGGCAGCAGTTTTTTGAAAATTGCCGATCCGCAGCGCCTGTCGGATCAATTGGGAGCCGAGATCGCCCGGCAGTTGCAGCGCAACCGGGTTATCTCCCTCTAGCCAGACGCACCTATCCAACTGCCCCTCGCAGCCGTTAGACTCTTGGAGATGGCCCCATCGGTGGGGGTACTGCTCTCCAAAACCCAAACGGCATCTATTGGCGCTCCCTTTTTGTGCAACCATGACTCTGGCTAATGCAAATTCTCTGGGTTCTCCGGATCGCTCTGCAGCAGGTTGGCAGAGAGGTTTGAACGGCCTGATGTTCCTGCTGCTGGCGGGAGTTCCTCTATCTTGGGTGGGGCACTTCCGAGGCTGGGATCCCAATCTGGTCTTCCTCTGTGCCGCCTTGGCGGTGGTGGCCTTGGCCAAGTTTATGGGTCAAGCCACCGAGGAGATTGCCGCCTTGACCGGGCCGACCATAGGGGGGTTGATCAACGCCACTTTTGGCAATGCGGCAGAATTGATCATCGGCTTGGTGGCGCTGCGGGCGGGGCTGGTGGAGGTGGTGAAAGCCTCGATCACCGGCTCGATCATCAGCAACCTGCTGCTGGTGGCCGGGCTGGCCATGTTTTTGGGCGGCATTAAGTTTCGCGAGCAGAGCTTTCGGCCCGAAGTGGCTCGCATGAATGCCTCGGTGATGAACCTGGCGGTGGTGGCCTTGATCTTGCCCAGTGTGGTCACCTATGCCGATGCCAACTTGGGAGCGCTCTCCATCCAAGAGCTGTCCACGGCGGTGGCTCTGGTGCTGATCGGGGTTTACGGCCTCACCTTGCTGTTTTCCCTCAAAACCCACAGTTACCTCTACGCTCTTCACGAGGCCGCAGCCGCAGAGAATGAGGCGGCCAATCGCCTGGCCCCCAATCCGGTTTTGCAGGCGGAGGGCTCCATTCCCCAAGTGTTGACGGCCCCGCCCGAGCAGCCTGGGCTATGGCCTTGGGTGTTGGCCCTTTTGGGGTTGACGGTGTTGGTGGCACTGGAGTCGGAACTGTTGGTGAGCACCTTGGAGCACACTCTGGAGCATTGGCACATTACCTCGCTGTTTATGGGGGTGATCTTGCTGCCGATCATCGGCAATGCGGCCGAACATGCGACGGCAATTACGGTGGCCATGAAAGACAAGATGGATCTCTCCTTCTCAGTATCTCTGGGCTCGACGATGCAAATTGCCCTGTTCGTGGCGCCCCTGCTGGTCCTGGCCGGTGACCTGCTGGGCCAGCCGATGAACTTTAACTTCGGCATGGTGGAGCTGGTGGCGATCGCCGTCTCGGTGTTGCTGGTCAACTCCGTCAGCAGCGACGGGCGCTCCAACTGGCTGGAGGGGCTGTTGCTCTTGGCCACCTATGCCATTCTCGGCATTGCTTTCTTCTTCTTAGATTGATGGAAGAACTTTAGCATCGGCTCATGCCGCACAATCTGCAAGCTTCAAGTAGATCGAGGCGGGGAACAGCGGGATCCCTGCTTTGGCCGCTCCTTTTTTTCGGCACTTCCCTCGCCCTATCCCCGGCCATCGAGCCGGCATGGGGTCAGGAAACTTCTCAAAACAACGGCACCGCCTCCAACCTGCCTTTGCTCAACCGCTTGGATGCCCTGGAAGAGCTGCGGCAGGCGCTCAGCCTGCCCACCACCTCCATCCAAACGGAGGCCGTGACGCTGGATGGGCGGCGGCTGTTTTTGGTCGCCGCGCTGCAGGGGGATCCCGGCAGCGTGCCGCCGGTGTCGCAGCGGGCCCGCTCCATCGAACAAACCCTGCGCCAGTTGGCCCAGTCGGGCCTTGACCCGGAAACACTGCGGGTGGAGGTCGTCCTCGACAGCCAAACCAATCAGCCGGTGATCCGGGTGAATGGACGCCATTTGATGACCATCACCTCTCTGGATGCTCAGCTTCAGGGCAGCCAGCCGATGGATTGGGCCGAACAGGTGGCGGGCATTGTCGAGGAGGCCCTGCGCACCTGGCAGCGGGAGCGACAGCCCCAGTTTTTGCGCCGCCAAGCCCTGATAGCCCTCGCCATTCTGGCAGCAGCGGCAAGCCTGAGCCGGCTTTGTCAACGAGAACGACGACGGCTGCAGCAAAAACGCGATGCCCTGCAGGCGGAGTACCAGGCCATCCAAGCAGAGGTGCAGGAGCGCCTCCAGGGGGAGCCGGGCGAGGATCCCGTCTTGGTCGAACAACAGGCAGGGCGCAAACGGCAGGCATCCTATTTGGAGCTGCACATTCGTCTGCTGCGCCTGGTGCAGGTTGGCCTGTGGACGGGCGGCGTTGGGGTGAGTTTGGGCCTTTTCCCCCAAACACGACCCTTGCAAACGTTTCTCCTGGTCTCGCTGCGCGGCCCTCTGCTGCGCTTGGCAGGGGTGGGCCTGGCGACTTATGGCAGTGTTTGGCTGAGCAGCCTGCTGCTGGACGGCCTCTTCGCCGCCTTGCGCCAGGAGCAGTGGCAAAATGCCCCCACCTATCGCCTCAGCAAACGCCTCAGCACCTTTGCCGGTGTCTCCAAAGGAGTGACAGCCACCGCGCTGGTTTTGCTGGGATCCCTGGTCGGCTTGGCCTCGGTGGGGGTGAATATCGGCCCTTTGGTGGCCAGCCTGGGCTTTATCGGGCTGGGGATTTCCCTGGCTGCCCAGGATTTGATCAAAGACGTGATCAACGGGCTGTTGATTTTGCTGGAAGACCAATTTGCCGAAGGAGATGTGATCGTGGTGGATGGGCGGGGCGGCCTGGTGGAACACATGGATCTGCGGCTAACCCAGTTGCGCAACACCGAAGGCAGCCTGATCTCCATTCCCAACAGCGCCATTCGGGTGGTGGAGAACCTCTCCAACGGCTGGTCGCGGGTGGATTTGGGGATCGTGATCGCCTACGAAAACGACCTGGAACAGGCCATCCGCATCACCGAGCAGGTGGCGCTCCAGATGTACCGGGAGCCGGCTTGGCGGGACAAGATCCTCGAGCCCCCCGAGATGCACGGCGTCGATGACCTGGGGGAGCGGGGGATCACCCTGCGCATCTGGATCAAGGTGCAGCCCCTGCAGCAGTGGCGGGTGGCGCGGGAATATCGCCGTCGCCTCAAACATGCCTTCGACCAAGCCGGGATCCGGATTCCGTTTCCGCAGCAAACCCTCTGGTTCCACAGCCCCTTGGAGATGCGCATCCAGGGCCTCAGCCCAGAGGAGACCCACCGCCTGCTGCGCCTGATGGAGTCGCGGCTGGAGGCCCGTCCGCGGGAAAGGGATCTTGATCCAGAAGACCTCACAGACCAGGTTCCTGCCGAGGGTCTTCATCGCCCTTAGCCGCCCGGCTGGCCTGCAAGCTACTCGTCGCCGATGATTTCCGGCTCAGTCAGTTCATCCGACATCTCGATGACGGCGCGGCGGATGGGCTTCATCCAGCCATCTTCCAGATCGTCGGGATCGTCGTAGCGACGGCGCTTGGCCCGGTTGGCCACCTGTACTGTGATGCGGTAGCGATTTTTGGAGGCGTTGATCAGAGCCTCTACCCGACGCATCAGCTCGTCGTTGTCGATAGCCAGTTGATGCTTGCGTGGGGCCATCATCGCAGTTTTAACCTTGGCATCTATTGTTACAGGGGATCCTGATTTTAGCAGAGAACCGGCCAATCCTTCCCTTGCTCAGCGCCCGACCGACTTACGCACTGCGATCAAGCTGCTGCCGGTGCCCAGAAAAACCCCCATCCCCAACAGCAGCAGCGGCAAGAACCAAAACTCCAGTTGGCCGGGATCCGCCTGCATCACCTTGAGAAAGGGCAAGGCGATCAACCGCTCCAGCACCTCCTGCAGCAACTGTCGGGATCCCAGAACCAAGCCCCAAGCCCCTAGCGCGCTGATCACCCCGAACAGGCAGCCCTGCAAAATAAAGGGCAAGTAAATCCAAGCTGCCGTTGCCCCCACCAGTTGCATCACCTCGATCTCCCGCCGCCGCGCCATGACGATCAGCCGAATGGTGGTGGTGATCACAGCCACCGCCGTCAGGGCCAACACCCCGGTGATGCCCAGGGATCCCAGCCGCAGCATCTCCTGAATTTGGGCCAGTTGTTCCACGATGCGGCTGCCGTAGTACACCTCGTCTACCCCTTCCAATTGGCGAATCTGTGCCGCCACCTCCCCCAGGGCTTCGGCGGAATCCGCCTTGACCCGCAGGGCATCCACCAAAGGGTTCTCCCCCAACTGGGTTTCCATCGCCGCCTCATCCTGGATCCCCATCTCGATGAGGAGGGTGCGCCAAGCTTGGTCTTTGGTGATGACCTTCACCGCCACCACGTGGGGCAATTGGGCGACCTGGGACTGCAACTCCACCCCTTGGCGTTCCGGCTCCAGATAGACGGAGATCTCCAGTTGCTCCCCCAGGGATCGCACCGTCGCATCCACCCCCCAAGACAGCTCCACGCCGATCCCCACCAAAAACAGCAACACCAGCAGGGTGCTCACCGCCGCCCAGTTCAGCCAGCCTCCCCGCCGCAACCCCAAAAAAGTCTCTTGCAGGAGATAGCGAATCTTGTTGAGAAATCGGGAGAGAGATTGCATGCTGTTTACCGCCCAACACTGCCAGTAAACCCAATCTTCGGGATTCCCGCCCTATGCAGCGCCTCAGCGCAGATCATACAGGCGTCCTCCTTCCATGCGCACCACCCGGTGGCCGGCCCGCTCCACCAGATGGGGGTCGTGGCTGGTCATGATGACAGTCACCCCAAAAGAATTGAGCCGCTCCAAAATCTGGAGAACCAAGAGCGAGTTTTCCGGATCCAGGTTCCCCGTCGGCTCGTCTGCCAGCAGCAGCACCGGCATGTTAACAATGGCACGGGCCAGGCTGAGGCGCTGCTGTTCTCCTCCCGAAAGCTCATGGGGAAAGCGATCCCGCTTTTCGGTCAGCCCCACCATCTTCAAAGTCGGCCCGATGCGGCGGCGGATTTCGGCGGGGGAGAGCCCTTGGGCGCGCAGCACAAAGGCCACATTTTCCGCCAGGGTGCGGTTGGCCAACAGGCGATAGTCTTGAAAGACCACCCCCAAGCGCCGCCGCAGCATCGCCAGCGGACGGGGTGGAATGCGGTAGGGCCGCCGCCCTTCCGAAGAACATAGGCACACCTGATCCACCACAACCGTGCCCTCGGTGGCCTGTTCGTCCCCGTAGAGCAGTCGCAAGAGGGTGGACTTGCCCGCTCCCGACACGCCGGTAACAAACACGAACTCGCCGCGGCGCACCTCCAGGTTCACATCCTGAAAAATCAAGTTGCCGTTGGGGAAGACCTTGCTCACGCCCCGCAGGGACACCATGCTGGCTGGGGCCTGCAAAGATCCCGGCTGGGTGCTGCTGTACAAGCTCAAGGGGGCCAGATGAGGAGTGGGAGCTGTACCGGCCCAACGGTGAACGCGAGGGGAATAGCCGATGTGCTGACCAAGCATCATAAGGAAGCGCCTACAAAAGAGGAAGACGAGGAAGCGCCGGCAGGCTAGGGGCGCCAGCGAGAAGCGGGATCCCACAGCACCCGCCAGGCAAACCTGGGCAAAGCCAACATGCGTCGCCAGCGCCAAGGTTCCTGATAGAGACGATACAACCATTCCAGGTGATGGTCACGCCACCAGCGGGGGGCTCGCCGTTTTTGGCCGGCCCAAATGTCGAAGCTGCCCCCCACCCCCATCCAGATGGCCTGGGGCAAGAGGCTGCGCCATCTCTGGATCCACAGCTCCTGGCGCGGGGAGCCCAGCCCCACCCACACCAGTTGCGGCTGGAAGTCCTGGAGAGTGTGCAGCAGGTTTTCTTCCTCGGCAGGGGAGAAGTAGCCGTGGTAGCCCCAAATGGACAGAGAGGGAAAGCAAGCGTGCCAATGTTGAATCGCTGCCCGGTTGACTTCCGGCCTTCCCCCCACCAAGGCCAAGCGCCACCCCCGTTCTGCCGCCAGCGCGATCAGGGCTTCGGCCAGCTCGATCCCCGGCACCCGCTGGACGCGGATCCCCTGCCGCCGCAAAGCCCACACCACCCCCGCCCCATCTGGGATCACCAGCTCTGCTCGTTGTAGCACCTGGGCAAAGGCCGGATCCCGCTGCGCCTGCATGATCATCTCTGGGTTACAAGTAACCACCTGGGCGCCCTGCCTCTCCTGAATACGCGCCTCGATCCAGGTGGCATAGCTCTGTAGACTGGCTTCTGGCAGAGCCAGGTGTAGGTTCACACCCAGAATTGAATGGCTTGCTAACGACACCACCACCGTTGCTGATTTCTCTTATTGGCTTGGGCTATATGGTGCGGCAGACGGCGCTGCCGGAGTTTCGAGCTGCCGGATTGGCCCATCTTTACTTCGTGGGCTTGGTCTGGACACTGGTGATCGCCCTGGGCATGATTCTCTCGGTGCTGCCTTTTGTCGGTCGTACCCCTCTAGCGGCTTTGAGCCAATATCTGGGGGTGTTTTGGCTGTGGCAAATGGGGTTGGGCCACTGGCTCAACGGCCTGGTGGATCCGCCGCGCCTTCCCTACTGGATCACCGGTGGGATCCAGATCTTGGCCGGAGTTGCCTGCCTGCTGTGGGGGCTGGAGTGGCAGTATGCGGTGGCAGGGGGGATCGGGGCTTTGGCCATGCTGCTTCTGATCCCGCTGCATGGATCTCGATAGATCTCACTGATCTCCCTCTGAGGCCTTATCCAGGTGCACCTGCCAGACTTGGCCCAGCGCCCTCACCTCATCCCCAAGGCGCAATTTGCGCCCGCGGCGGGTTTCCACCTCGCCATTGACCTGCACCTGTCCGGCTTGGATCAACTGCTTGGCCTGCCCACCGGTGGACACAACCCCCGCCCACTTGAGAAACTGATCCAGCTTAATCACGGGATCTGTCGCCATCACTGCACCCAAAGGGTTTTGACATCGACCAGTTGTCCCATTGCCTGTTTCTCCACTCTGGCATTTGCATTCTGCCCGGAATGGGGCTCGGGAGAGAAAAATTGGTGATGTTTGGGATCAGGGTTGCAAGCTGCTCGTGGTTGCCGTTGGATCCCCGGCCCAGAACTCATAAGCGGCTTGCGACAGGCTGGCGATCAGCTCTTCGGCTCTGGGGTCGTTGGGGGTTTCTCGCTTCACCCACACCGCCGCCACATAGCGTCGCCCGTTGGGCAAATCCAGGATCCCGGCATCTCCCACCACCGAGCGCAGGGTTCCCGTCTTGTGGGCAATGCGCACCTCCTGGCCCAGGTGGGGTCGAAAGTAGGAAGGCCGTTGGGTACGCCAGAGAATGTCCAAAAAGCGGTCGCGGCTGCGGCGGCTAAGCATGCGCCCCTGTTCCACTTGGCTGAGCAACCAAACCATGTCGCGTGGGCTGCTGGTGTTGGTGCCCTCCAGATCCGGTAGCCACCAGGAAATTTGCGTGTGCTGTAGCCCCCACTGACGAAATTTTTGGTTGAGAGCCTCCTGTCCACCCAGGCGATCGATGATCAGATTGGTGGCGAAGTTGTCGCTGAGGGTGCTCATCAGGGTGGCCGCCTCCAGGGCAGAGACCTGGGATCCCAGGGGACGGGTTTGGAGCACGCCCGCTCCTCCTGCCTTGAGATCTTCCCGCAGGGCGAGCGGTTCATCCAGCCGCACCTGCCCGGTTTCCACGGCCTGGAAAAAGGCCAAGAGAATGGGGATCTTGATTACGCTGGCGGCAGGAAAAGCCTGATCCGGCCTGACGCCGGCAAAGGCGCCGCTTTCCACCTCCCAAAACAGGGCCCCTGCCGTCAACCCCGGTTGGTCGGCCAAAGCGGCTAGGCGCTCCTGCAAAGCCGGGATCGCCTCTCCCTGCAGGGTATCGCTCGGCCCTGGATCCCCAAGCTGCGTCGTGGCAGGTTCTGTCTGTCCAGTGGGGGTTGATTGCAGCAGTTGCGAGAGGCCGGCCATTGTCAGGCCCAGGATGAGACTGAAGCTCAGGCCCCTGAGCAACACTTCTCCGAGGGCCGGAGAACGTCCTGGGCGGCGAGGCTGGACAGCCCGTTGGCGCAGACGGGCGATGGCTTTTTGGCGGGCCAGACGCAGCGGCTGAGGGTGGGAGGCAGCCGGGGCAGGAAGCAGGCGCCCAGAACCCCCCAATAGGGCATCCTTAGCGGATCGTGAGGGGCGGCGGGGATCCCGAGGCTTCTTGGGCGTTGGTCTCCTCTCCCTTGCTCCGGCCATGAGAACAACTGCTCCCACACAAGGCTTGCGTAAAGATGTTGACAGTTTTACCAGCTCTGGTGGCTCGGTTTAATTAAACACACAAATTGGCCAACCTGACCCGACCCAGACATCAATCAAACCGTTGCGGCCTCAACCCCGGCAGAGACGGAGTCCTTGTTGCCAGATATCTGCTTGCCTGCCGGGGCCTTTGGCTAGCGCTTGCAGAGCCGGTATACCGGCAAGGTGAAATGAAAGCTGCTGCCTTTGCCCAGGACAGATTCCACCCAAATCTGGCCATAGTGGGCGCGCACAATCCGCCGGCAGAGGGAAAGGCCGATGCCATAGCCCTCCTGCTGTTGATCCCGGGACAGACGAACGGAATCGGAGAAGATGCTCTCCTGGTCGGCTTCCGGGATCCCGGGGCCGGTATCGCTGACGGTCACCTGCACCTTTTGGCTGGTGCGATGGAGGACATCGAGGCGGATGGATCCCTCGGCAGGGGTGTACTTGATGGCGTTATCCAGCAGGTTGAACAGAACTTGGCGGATCTTGTCGGGATCCACATGAACAGAAGGCAGATCGACGGGAATATCCGCTTGAAACTGCAGCCGCTTGGCTTGCATGCGCGGCTGTAGCTCTTCGATCACCGGCTGACACAGGCTGGGCAACTGGGTTTCTACGGCTCGAATCCTCAGCTCCGAGGCGGCGCCCCGGGCTGACTCGAGAATATCGGTGATCATGCTGTCCATCTTGCGCAGTTGCTGGCGGGCGTGGTCGAACAACTGCCGCTCCAGCGCTTTGTCCAGGGATCCCTCGCGCCCCTGCTGGAGGGTTTCGACCGCCAGAGCCGTGGCCGTCAGGGGGCTGCGCAAATCGTGTACCAACATGGCCAGAACGCGGTCTTTGAAGTCCAACTGCTCCTGCAATTGGGCCCGTTCCTGCCGCAGCAAAAACACCTCTTCCGACATTTGCAACAGCGCCTCGGTGGTCGGGGGAGGGGTGGGATCCTGTCCTGCACCTTCTTGTTGGGAGGCCAAGGCCGCCTGGCCCTGCCAACGGGGCCACCACACTTCCAACTGTGTTGCCAAGTCGGCCCCCGCCAAGACCTGAGCGGGCAGAGGTTCGGCCTTGACCAGAGCTGGAGTCGCCACCAACTTGTAATGCTCCGCCAGGTAGGGGTGCTCCTCCAGCGGCACCACTTTTAGTTGGGCAGGGTATTGGCCGGGTAACCCCTGGATGTGCTGAAGCAGATGCTTCTCAAGTTCAGCAACGACGGTTCGACTCTTGGCAAACAACAGCAGGCGAATGACAGAACGAGCGGAGGTGAGATCTGGCGAAGTCTGCATAGGCCGAAATCCAAAAGGCCAGAGGTTGGCGTTTCAGCAGCCGGGATTGCCATCTGCTCGAGCTGTGGGATCCACTGCTGCTTGTTCTTTCCTAACACTTAACCTTGGGGAAAAGCTGAAAAGGAACAGCGAACGTAGCGAGAGACCCCCAGAGTGCACCTTTTCCGCCCAACTGACAACCGTGGAACTCAGTGAAACAGGTAGGCCAACCCCACCAGCAGGGCCACCAACCCCACCGCTGTCAGGGTGAAGTGAAGCAGAGAGGTCCTGCCTTTGCGCACCATGTTGCGCATGGCCAGGCGGGTATAGCTCGGGGGGGATCCCTGCTGCTCCGCAACGCTTGCGCGAATGCCGGTCGAAGAAGAATCTGCAGAAGAAGGCTGCGCCATCCGAATGACCAGAGCAATAACTTAACCCTGTCTCCAGGCTAGCTCAATCTGCCTGCCAGACATCGGCATCGTTTTGGGGTAACCTGCCGATTGCAGCGAAGCGATGGCTGTTGGGCGGGGATCTTCCGGTGCCAAAATAACGACAGCATCCCCCTCCTTGGCGCTTATGTTGCAGGTTCAGCATCTTTCCTACCATCCGGCAGCCGTTTCCCAGCCGATTCTCAAGGATCTCTCCTTTGAGCTGGGCCCGAACCAGTTGGGGCTGATCGTGGGCAAAAGTGGGGCCGGCAAGAGCACCCTGCTGGAAATCTTGGCCGGCTTGGCGCGGCCCACCCAGGGACGGATTGCCTGGGGCGGGACGGAGCTCTCCCTCAACCAGTTGCGCAGCCTGGCGGGGTTGGTGTTTCAGTTCCCGGAGCGGCACTTTTGTGGCTTGACGGTGCTGGAGGAAATGCGCTTCGGCCACCCGGAACTGCAGCAAAAGGAGATCGAGAATGTCCTCCAGCAGGTGGGATTGGCAGGGATCCCTCTGCATACCTTCCCCAACCACCTCAGCGGCGGGCAACAGCGGCGCTTGGCCCTGGCGGTGCAGCTCATTCGCGGCCCGTTTCTGCTGCTGCTGGACGAGCCGACGGCGGGGCTGGATTGGTCCGTGCGGCGGCAGTTGATCGAGCTGTTGGCCCGGCTGAAATCCACCTGGACGGTGTTGGTGGTTTCCCACGACCCGGAGGAGCTGTCCTCTATTGCCGATGTGCAGTGGACGTTGCAGGCGGGATCCCTACAGCCGGTGCCGGCAGAGGCGCTGCTTCACAAGTAGCGGCGCGGATCCACCGGTTGGCCGTTGACCCGCACTTCAAAGTGAACATGAGGCCCGGTGGAGAGGCCGGTGGAGCCAGAAGCGGCAATGGCCTGCCCCCGCTGTACCTGCTGGCCCACCCCGACGGCGACGCGGCTGTTGTGGGCATAGAGGGTGGTGATGCCGCCGCCGTGGTTCACAATCACCGTGTAGCCGTAGCCGCCGTACCAACCGGCGTAGATGACCGTGCCCCGGTCTGATGCCCGAACTGGCGTGCCGGTGGGCACACCGAAGTCGATCCCCGCATGAAAGCGGCGGCTGCGATAGAGGGGGTGAACCCGCCAGCCGAAGCCACTGGTGATCGGCCCGCGCACCGGTGGGATCAACCGGCCCGTCCCCTGAACCGGATCCCCACCCCCTCGCTGCTGAGCCTGCTGGGCGATCAGTTGCTGGATGAGGACGGTCAACTGTTGAGAATCGGCTTCCAAACGCCGTTGGGCTGCTTCATAGGCAGCGCGCTCGTTGGCCAGGCGGCCCACCAGTTGCTCTTGGGCGGCAGCCTGCTGCTGCAGTTGGTTTTTCTGGGCGGCCAGCTCCTGCAAAATCAAAGAAATCTCGTTGCGCTGCATCTCCAGAGCAACGCGCTGCTGCTCCACCTCCTCAGCCATCGCCTGTAGCTCCCGGATCAACTGCCGGTCGGCCTCGATCAGCAATTGCAACTGGTGGCGGCGATCGAAAAACTCGTTCAGGTCGCGGCTGGTGAGCAGCAAAGCCCACCAATGTTCTGCCCCCTGCCGCTGCATGTAGCGCAAGCGGGCGGCCGTGCCCTGCTGCTGCCGCCTCAGGCGGTCTTGCAGCTCCTGGAGCTCTTGCTGCGCTTGCTCTAGGGCCTTCTGGGCCTGTTCCAGACGATATTGGTTGTCGCGCAGGCTGGCTTCGGTTTGGCGAATGTTTTGGCGCAGGGATCCCATGCGGCGGCGGGCCTCTTCTTCGGCCTGGCGCACTTCTCCGAGGCGGCGCTGAGTGCTCTGGATTTGTTGCTGGATCTGCTGCTGGCGCTGCTGCAGTTGGTTAACATTCTGCGCCTGAGACGGGGCCATTTCCCACAGCAGCAGACAGAGGGCGAGCAATCCGAACACCATCCACCCTTTCAGCCTGTGTGCCACACGACTCAGACTTGTCACTCCCCACACCCTCTGCAACAGACCTACCGACCCTAAGGATACAAAGATTTGCCAGGATCTGACCGAGCCCAACTGGATTGTTGCCCCCCGGTCTCGCTACTCCAAATGGCGATGGGCTGGCCGCCCGCCTATCGGCAAAACTTCAGGCTAAAAATAGTAAAAATAATACGAGAATGACAAAAATCGACCCAAGAGCCATCTCATACAAACGGGACACCATGCGCCACTTGCGAGTCTGGGGGGCTTCTTCCTCCTCTCTGCCCAGTTCAATATTGGCTAGAGAGACAACAAGGCCACAGATGGCTGATAAAAGGAGGAACCAGCGACGCCACGAAAGAATGGGAAAAGCAAACGCTCCAACCAGTGCTGTAAACGCACAAACAGTTGCTCCCATAAACACCAGCTTTGCCCGTTCTCTGTTCATCTGTTAACCTTCTCCCAAAAGGGAATTTTTACAATTTATTCTTGGTTACAATTTATTCTTGTTTTGCCGACAAGCCGGTTTTGTTATTTCTGGATTCTAAGCGCCATTCTCCCCTCACCGACCGCCAGCGGTACGACGTCGGCTGCCCCACATCCCTGTTGGGTTTCGTGGTCTGGGCCTGAGGGCAAAGTTTAGGTGCGGTTTGGCAATGGAAGTCGCTGCGGGCGTGAGCAACATGAGGTGGATTGGTCTGGCCCAACCCCACGGTTGGCGTAGCGTGCCATGGGGAATGCCAGAGCGCAGGACTGAGAGCTCCCCGAACCCCTTAAAAGCTAAATTGAGAGTTAAGGGTGAGTTGCCACGCAAGCTAAGATCGGCAAATCCTGTCTATCGATAGAGGATCCGCGTCGGCCATGATGACCGTAATGGAGTTTTTCGCCCTCAGTGCTGGGGAGTGGATGTGCCAGCGCACCAGCCATCACTTGGCTTTTCGCCGCTCTGAGGGAGGGAGGTCGAAAGTCCAGATTGCCACGCTTGCGCCAACCGATCCAGCCGTCATCCGGGTTTGTGAGCTGTTCAAGGTGGATCCGCAGCGAGCTGTGGGAGCAGCGCGGGTGCGGTGGGATGGCGAGCAGGAGTGGGACAACGAAGAGTACAAAGGCGATGTGGTGCTGGTTCCCATCCCCGATGAGGTCGATCCCATGCGCGGGCAATTGCTGCGGGATCAGGGCTATGCCGAAAAAATACCGGTGGCCGGTACCTATGTGATGGGATCCGACGGCGCCCTCACCCTCTACACCGAATATGAGATGACCGAGTCAGAGGAGCGCATCTGGTTTGCCAGCCCGAACCTGCGCCTGCGGGCCAGCACCGTCAAGCGCTTTGGTGGCTTTAGCATGGCTTCTTTCTGCTCTGAGGTGCGCAAACTTTCGGCCAGCCCTTCCCCCCTCTCGGCCATGGCCGAGTCCCGCTCTCCCTAGGCGTGTGCTGACCAGAAAGCTCGCCGGCGCCGGATCCCTGGCTGAAAGTTGCCTGCTTTTGGGTCTGGGGAGAGCCTCAGCCGGCAAGGGATGGGCTAAAACCTCTGTTGGTGGGTTATTTGTAGACGGAAAACCCCGGCTGTGGCGGATCTAAGCGATTTTATCCAGGGTATTGAGCAGCTTATCGAGCTAGCCCAGAAACTGGACGAGAAAAGAAACACGGGGGAGCTGCGAACCGAGGTGCGCATCCAGGCCCGTCCTTTGGGCAGCTCTATCCCCCCTTCCGGCTCCATCCCCCGTCGCCGCAGCAGCGCCCAGACGGGGGATCCCTCCTGGAGCAGCGAGCCTCAGGTGATGTCCACAGCAAGCTGGCGCGAACAGCCCAAGGCCGCTCCTTCGCCTGATTTGGCCGCTGACCGCCTCAGCGGGACGGAATCCGGCCCAGGGCCGCGCCTCAGGGATGTGGGGGGGCTGAGGGAACAGCTCCAAGCTTTGCGGGAAATGGTCGAGATCCCCCTCAAGCGGCCCGATCTGCTGGCCAAGCTGGGACTGGATCCGCCCCGTGGCGTGCTGTTGGTGGGAGCCCCAGGCACCGGCAAGACTCTGACTGCCCGCGCCCTGGCCGAGAGCCTGGGGGTGAACTACATTGCCGTTGTCGGCCCGGAACTGATCGGCAAGTATTACGGGGAGGCGGAGGCGCGCCTGCGGCAGCTATTTGAGAAGGCGGCTAAGTCTGCCCCCTGTCTGGTGTTCATCGACGAAATCGATGCTCTTGTCCCCAACCGCGCCACTGTCGAGGGGGAGGTAGAAAAACGCCTGGTGGCTCAAATGCTGGGGCTGATGGACGGGTTTGCGGCTCAAAAAGGTGTTGTGGTGCTGGCGGCCACCAACCGGCCTGAGGCCCTGGATCCGGCCCTGCGGCGACCGGGGCGCTTTGACCGGGAGATCATCTTTAAGGTGCCGGATCGGGAGGGGCGGCGGGAGATCCTGGCCATTCACACCCGCGGCATGCCGCTGGCGGAGGATGTGGATTTGGACAGCCTGGCGGATCAGACGCTAGGCTTTGTGGGGGCGGATCTGCGCGGCCTGTGCCAGGCGGCAGCCTATGCAGCTTTGCGGCGCCAGGTGCCGGATTTGGAATCCCCCATTCCCGAATCCCTAAAAGTCACAGCAGCGGACTTTCAGCAGGCTCTGCAACAGGTAAAGCCGGCGGTGTTGCGCTCGGTGGAAATTGAGTCGCCCCAGGTGAGCTGGGATCAGATCGGCGGCCTGGAGCACGCCAAGCAGATTTTGCAGGAGGCCATCGAGGGATCCCTGCTGCACCCGGAGCTGTACGAGCAGGCCCAGGCCCAGGCCCCCAAAGGGATCCTCCTCAGCGGGCCCCCCGGCACCGGCAAGACGCTGCTGGCCAAGGCCATCGCCTCCGAGGCCAAGGCCAATTTCATCGCCGTCTCCGGCCCGGAGCTGCTCAGCAAATGGGTGGGATCCTCCGAGCAGGCGGTGCGGGAACTCTTTGCCCGCGCCCGCCAGTGTGCCCCTTGCGTCATCTTCATCGATGAGATCGACACCCTCGCTCCCGCGCGAGGCAGCTACTCCGGCGATAGTGGCGTCAGCGACCGTGTCCTGGGGCAACTCCTGGCCGAACTGGACGGGATCCGCCCCAGCCAGGGGGTGCTGGTGGTGGCGGCCACCAATCGCAAAGCCAGTTTGGATCCCGCCCTCACCCGTGCCGGACGGCTGGAGCTGCACCTGAGTGTGGAGCTGCCGGATCGCGCCGGGCGGTGGGAAATCTTATCTGTACATAACCGCAAGCGTCCCCTGGGGCCGGATGTGGATTTACAGGGGTGGGCCGAGCAGACCCAAGGTTGGAGCGGTGCCGATCTGGCTCTATTGAGCAACCGTGCCGCCATTGCCGCCATCCGCCGCCACCGCGCCACTGCCGAGACGGTGGATGCCAAAACCCTGGTCATCTGCCAGGAAGACTTTGCCCAGGCCTTTGCCGAGCTGCAGCAGCAGCGGCAGGCCAGCTAGAAGACAGGGATCGCTTGCCATTCCGGCCGCCGGTGGGCGTGGGCCGCCTCGCCGCAGGTGCGGGGAGTGGGAAAGATCTTGTCGGGGTTGGCGATGTGCTGCGGGTCAAATACCTGCCGCACCCACTGCATGCTCTCCAAATCCGTGGGCGTAAACATCTCCGACATGTAGCAGCGTTTCTCCGCCCCGATGCCGTGCTCGCCAGAAAGGCTACCCCCCAGGCGCACACAGAGTTTGAGAATCTCGCCCCCCAGCTTCTCCACCTGCTCCAGGGATCCCGGCACCGACTCGTCGTAGAGGATCAGCGGATGGAGATTGCCGTCGCCGGCATGGAACACATTGGCCACCGGGTAGCCGTATTCGCGGCTGAGGCGCTCGATTTCTTTGAGGACATAGGCTAGCTGGCTGCGGGGGATCACCCCATCCTGGACGTAGTAGTTGGGGCTGAGCTTGCCCATTGCAGCAAAGGCCGCCTTGCGCCCCTTCCATAGCCGCGCCCGCTCTTCTGGGCCGGCTGCCACTTGCACCTGGCGGGCCCCGTTTTTGAGGCACAGCGCCCTCACCTGTTGGCCGGCTTCCTCCACCTCCAGCTCCAGCCCGTCCACCTCCACCAGCAAGATGGCCGCCGCATCCCGCGGGTAGCAGCCCAACTGCACCACATCCTCGACGGCGTTGATGCTGAAGTTGTCCATGATCTCCAGGCCGGCGGGGATGATCCCGGCAGCGATAATGTCAGAGACGGCGGATCCCGCTGCTTCTACACTGTCGAAGTCCGCCAGCAAAACCTGAACCTGGGCCGGGGTTTTCAGCAGGCGCAGGGTAATCTCGGTAGCGATGCCCAGGGTGCCCTCGGAACCGACAAACAGACCTACCCAGTCGTAGCCGGGCATCTCCGGGATCTTGCCCCCCCAGCGCACCACTTCCCCATCCGGCAGCACCACCGTCAAGCCGAGGATGTGGTTGGCTGTTACCCCGTACTTGAGGCAGTGGACGCCGCCGGAGTTTTCCGCCACATTGCCGCCGATGGAGCAAACCGACTGGCTAGAGGGATCCGGCGCATAAAAATAGCCCTGGTCGGCCACCGCTTGGGTAATCCAGGCGTTGATCACCCCCGGCTGCACCACCATGCAGCGGTTGTCTAGGTCAATCTCCAGGATCTGTTTCATCAGGGTGGTGGCAATGACGACGCTATTTTCCAGGGGTAGCGCCCCTCCCGAAAGGCCAGTGCCGGATCCCCGCGCCACAAAGGGCACCTGGTAGCGGCTGCACAGCTTCACCACCTGCGCCACCTCTTCTGTGGTGCGCGGCAACACCACCAAAGCCGGCCTTTGCCGGTAGCTGGTCAGCCCGTCACACTCGTAAACCAACAGCTCCTCCGGCTTGCTGATCACTCGCCGGGGATCGAGAATTTTTTTGAGCTCAGCCGTCAGCTTGATCCAGTCGAAGGTGAGGCCAGCTTGCAGAGGATGGGAAGCGCGGACAACCATAGAGCGTTGGCGAGAAATGTGCTTAGGGGAGATATCGTCACTATAGTCTGGATAGTCTGGCTGGAGAGCCTATGCAGTCCCGCAGCGCCGAACAGATTCTCAAACAAGTGCGGCAGCTCTACGACCTCTACCCCTTCCCGCCACAGCCCATCGGCACCGTTTCCCCGCCGGGGTGGAACTGGCGCTGGAGCTGGCCCCAGGCCTATGCCTTTTGCACAGGTGCTCATCCAGGCCGCCGCCCAGTGCGCATCCTGGACGCCGGCTGCGGCTCTGGGGTGGGGACGGAGTATATCGCCCACCAAAACCCCAACGCCGAAATCTGGGCTTTTGACCTGAGCAGCCGCGCCCTGGAGATTGCCGAGGCCCGCTGCCGGGCTTCCCAGGCACCACCGGTGCACTTTCGCCAGCTCAACGTTTACGACATCGACCAACTGCCGGGGCAGTTCGACTTCATCAACTGCGTAGGCATGCTCCACCACCTCCCGGATCCGGTGGCGGGGCTGCAGGCTCTGGCAAACAAGCTGGCTCCCGGCGGGATCCTGCACCTATTTGTGTACGGCGAGCTGGGCCGCCACGAGATCCGCCTGATGCAGAAGGCCATCCGCCTCTTGGTCACTGGCTCAGAGCATCAGCCGCTAGCTTCCGCAGAACACCTACAGCAAGGGCTCCAGGTGGGCCGCCGCCTTTTCCAGATTTTGCCAGACAGCAACCGCATCCAGCAGCAGGAACGCGCCCGCTGGGCCATCGAAAACGTGGACGACGAATGCTTTGCCGATATGTACCTGCACCCGCAGGAAGTGGACTACACCATCGAGACGCTGTTTGAGCTAATTCAGGCTTCAGAGCTGCAGTTTTTGCGCTTTTCCAACCCAGAGTTCTGGCGGCTGGAGCGGGTGTTGGGCAAAGATGAAACCCTACTGGCCCAGGCAGCCCAACTGCCGGAGCCGGAGCGCTACCGCCTAATCGAGCTGTTGGATCCGGTGGTGGCCCACTACGAGCTCTTTCTCGGCAAGCCCCCTATTCGCCGCTGGGAATGGATCCATCCAGAGGATGTGGCCGCGGCAGTTGCCCACCTCAGCCCCTGCCTGGGCCTGTGGCCGGGGCGGAGCCTCTTCAACTACGCCTATGAGGCCATCTCCCTCAGCGAGGAAGCCTTCGCCTTCCTGCAGCAGGTGGACGGGATCCGCACCGTCCAAGCCCTTCAAGAAAGCCTAGACTCTCCCCTGAGCTGGCCGCAGTTGCAGCAGTTGCTGCGCTGGCAAGTGTTGCTTTTGGAGCCGCAAGAGAACAGTTTTTGAGGGCTCTTGGCGGCTTTGAGACAGGAAGAGGCCATTGCGGCATTTGCTTTCTTGGTCTTCCCTAGCTTATGCTAGAAGACTGTGACCTTTCCCCTGGCCATTTCTGGGGTTATTGCCATGCCCAAAATCAAAACTCGCAAGGCAGCCGCCAAGCGCTTTCGCCTCACCGGCAGCGGCAAGTTCATGCGTCGCCGGGCCGGGCACAACCACTTGCTTGAGCACAAAACCACCAACCGCAAACGCAAATTGGCCGGCGTGGCCCTGGTGGATGAACGGGATCTGGCCAACGTGCGCCTGATGCTGCCCAACACCCACTAGGTGGGATCCCGTTGCGCCGCTTCCTCCACTCCCTCAGCCTAGGGTGAGCCGATCGCCACGGCAGGCCAAAAGTCTCAAGGCTTGTTCGCCCTTGTATCCATCTGTCTGTATTGAGTTACCGCCATGAGAGTCAAACGGGGCAATGTTGCCCGCAAGCGTCGCAAGAAGATCCTCAAGCTGGCCAAAGGCTTTCGCGGAGCCGGCTCTAAGCTGTTCCGCACCGCCAACCAGCAGGTGATGAAGGCCCTGCGCAGTGCCTACCGGGATCGCCGCCGCAAGAAGCGGGATTTTCGCCGCCTCTGGATTGCCCGCATCAATGCCGCCACCCGCGCCCAGGGCCTGCGCTACAGCGAGTTCATCGACGGCCTCAAAAAAGCCAATATCCAGCTCAATCGCAAAATGTTGGCCCGCTTGGCTTTCCTGGATCCCGAAGCCTTCACCCAAGTGGTGGCTGCGGCCCGCCAGTCCCGCACCGCCTGAAGGGGATGGGATCTCGGTCTCCGTTGGCCTCGGCGATCCAGAGGTCTTGCTGGGCGGCCAGCCTGGCCTTAGTTTGCCTAGGGATCCCTGCCGCTGCCCGTCCCTGGTCAGAGATTGTTCGTTCGGGTCAGTTGCGAGTTGCAGTCAAAGACAACCTCAGGCCGTTGGGGTTTCGCGATGCCGAAGGCAAGCTGCAGGGGTTTGAGATTGACCTAGCCCGCGAGCTGGGATCCCGGCTGCTGGGATCCCCGGCGGCGGTGGAGCTGGTGCCAGTGGCCAATGTGGAGCGGCTACAGGTGCTGACTGCGGGGGAAGTGGATCTGGCCATCGCTCAGATCGGCATCACACCGGATCGGGCGCGCCAGGTGGAGTTCACCTCGGCCTACTACCCGGATGGCCCCAGCCTGGTTGTGGCCCGTTCCCAAAACTGGACGAGCTGGTCAGAGCTGCGCGGCGCGCGGATTGCCGTCCTGCGCGGATCGGCCGCCATTCCCCACCTCCAGCGCTACCTCCCAGGGGTTGAGTTGGTGGCGGTGGATTCCTACCAGGAAGGGGCAGAATTGCTCCTAAAAGGGGCGGTGCAGGCCTGGGCAGCGGATCGCTCGGTGCTGGCGGGGTGGCTGGCGGAGCACCCCCAGTTTCAGTTTCTGGGATCCCCGTTGGCGACGGTGGGGCTGGGCATTGCCCTGCCCAAGGGGCTGGAGCATGCTGAATTGCGGCTGCGGGTGCGCCGAGAACTGGAGAACCTGCGCGCCGAGGGCTGGCTGGCGGAGCAGGCGAGAGCTTGGGGCCTGCCCTAGGCCAGTTACAGACACCCTTCACAGCCCTGGGCTTCCAACTCTCCCCTCCTTTTGGGAGAGAAGCTGAAAGTGATGGTCTCAGCGGCACAGAGCGCTTGAGCGTTGTCTTGTTGGCAATGGCAAGGGCTCCGCGCCCACCAGACGCCGTTTGCAGTTAGCCAGCAGGGGTTGCGAGCCAAGGGATCCAGCCGGCTACTCTTCCTCCGGCAATTCGGGGGGAGGCTCCTGCCACTGCGGGTCGTCCAAGATGGCTTTCTTGGTTTCTTTGAGCTGTTTCCAGAGCTGTTTGATCTGCCGATAGGCTTCCTCCGGGGTGATCTTGCCCCCCGTTTCCAGGCCACAGATCAAAGACACCCTGTTGCTGAATTCTTGTAAATTGGCATCGAAAACCAAATTCTGGGGTCTCACCTCGCCCCAGTAGGGATAGCGAGGCGAAATAAACTCATCTTTGTTGGGGGGTAGGTTTGACTCTGTCACGGCACAACCAAGATAAAAGGGCTATTAAAACCGGAAGATTGGGAGGGGAACTCTACTGAGCTCTAATCCAGAGAAGAATCTATAGAAGAGATTATGGACGCTTTTTCTTGACCGGTTTGGGAACTTTGGCCGGATCCCGCGGCGGATAAAGTTGATCTGAAATAGACTGCTGACCTGAAGACGAGGGAAGAGAGCCCTTCTTGACTTTGGGGCGGTGCGTTGAGTGCTTCAGGCGGGGGCGCGGCGGCGCTTTGAGCACAGGGCCGATGGGAGTTCCCGCCTCCACGTAGAGCAGGGATCCGCGGCGACGCACCTGTAGATCCCAGAAATTGCCTACCTCCTTGCCCGGCAGGGAGCCGATCAGGCGCAATTTGAAGGCTTGGGGCTTGGGAGCTATTCGGGTAGGCGGGACGGGATCCTTGCTCCGCTGAGAAGAAGGGCTGGCAGAGGTTTTTTTGCCCGATTGGCGGATTTTGACGATGATAAACCCTTTCTCCTGGGACTGAAAAACAACCTCGCCCCGAATGGAAAACCAATCCGGCACCACCGCCGGACGGGAGCCCTCAGGGAGCGTCTGCCCCATTTCTTCGGGGGCCCACACCCCCATCAGCTGCACGTGCAGATCTTCGCTCTTGTCGCGGGTGCGAGGATAGACCACCCACAGGTAGTTGCGGTCTGGCTGTAGGTGCTTACGTACCAGACTCATCACCCGGCCCAGCAATACGGCATTCAGCTCCAAGCCATCTGAGGTACGTAAGACCCCGCGGGTAAAGTGCCCAGGGGAAGGAATGTACTGTCCCTCGATGAGGCCAATCGCCCGGTATTGCATCTTCTCCCCAGGCGGCGGGATGGGTTCCAAACAGACTCGCTCTCTTTCCGCCGCTTTCGTCGTCGCCAAAGTAGCAGTGGTACCGACAACAGGCTGCAAAGACTCCGTCCCGCTACCGCGAGCAGAGCCAGCGGTTGACACCGAATCCTCAGCTTTTCCCGGCAGGGAGGAGGCCCTGGCCTCGCCAGTTGAGCTGGGTCTGGGGGGCCGCACAGATCGAAAGGGAGGTCTTAGCTCTGAGGACATTGTGACGGTTCCGTTGCAATCGATCCAGAAGGTTAACTCAAGTGCTCAAGAAGGGGCAGTGATGCTCGTCTGGCAGCGCAAGACATTTGCTGTTGCAAAAACAGGCCCTACTTCTGCCCTCGACCCAAGACCTGCCCAACACACCACCCAGCCTAACAACGCTTTTCCTGGTTCGTCTCAGTCGGCCAACCCACATTCGCTCGCGTCGGAGGCGTTTGTCAGCCAAAAGAACGGCTGTTGTTGTCACCAGCGTAGCTGAAGATAATAGCAACTGCTCCAGGAAAAGGAAAAGCAATATAGTCGTTGCAAGCAAAATTAAGACGCTTCGCCCCCTCTCCCCTTGTGGGAGAGGGGAGCTAGAGCTCAACCAGCAAGCTGTTCCATGGCTGTTTGCCATAACTCTATCTGCTGAGCAGAGCTCTTGCCTGGCCTCGCCCAGTGCCCTACTTAGCCAGAGAAATCGATTTAACCATCCCCAGATCGCTCCCCTATCCTTTGTTCGGATCGGCATCTACCCACACCTGGGGAGTAAAACTGCCATGTAGGCCATAGGGAATGTGGTGCCGCAACGGGATCCGCGCCACCGGGCCGGCAGCCAGGTCTGAGGCATCCAGGATCACCACCTGAGAGCGCTGGCTGGCCGCATCAAAAACCACCGTCACGATCCACCCCGCCTCTTCTGCTGGGTTCTCCGGATCCGGGATGAACACCGGCTCTCCCACAAAGCCGCGCGGGGCAAAGCTGTACTGCTGCGTGCGGCCTGTGGCGGTATCCAACTTGAGAATGGCCTGTAGGGGAGCATTGGGGCCAGGCGCATGGGTGGCTCCAATGTAGATGTAGCGGTGGGATCCCCCCATTTGAGCTGGGTGGATGGCCGGAAACTCCACCGAGCGATCCAGCAGCAGTTCCCGCCTCACACTGCCCGCCTTGGGATCCAGCTCAAACCGCCACAGCTTGCCGGCTGGCACCTGGGCAAAGTCGATCTGCAGGTAGTCGGCATCTGGCTCCAGGGCAGGATAGTTCTCATAGAGGACGGCATCCACCACCACCTGCTCCCCGACTTCGTAGCCGTTGACAAAATGGAACACAAACCCCGGCTCTGTTTCCAGTTGCAGGGGCTCGCCCTCTTGGGGAAAGAGCCAGATGCGGGTCGGTTCTCCGGGCTTCAAGGTCAGACAGGTGCCCGCCGGCTGCCAGCCCAACACAAACGGCAGGGGGTTGAAGACCACCGGATTTTGGAAAAAGATGCGGTAGCGGGGTGTCCAGACAAAATCGTGCAGGAAGGCAAAGCCCGGCAGGCGGTAGTCCCGCTGTTCCAGCAAGCGCCCGCGCGCATCCAGACGGTACAGCAACAAGGTGGAGTTGAGGGCAGCTCGCACCCCGAAGGCGATGAGATCTCCCGTGTGGGGATCCCGCCGGGGATGGGCGGTAAAAGGCTGGCTGGCGGAGATCCCGCCGGCAAATGTTTCGATCCCCTCCGTGGCCAAGGTGGCCGGGTTCAGGCGGTAGGGGGCGCTGGCCTCCCACAGCGCCAGCAGCTTGTCGCCCAGGCAGAGGACGTTGGTGTTGGCGGGGTTCTTCCATTTCAGATCCAAAAAATTGGCCCACCAGCCTCCCGGCTTCTGGGTGCCAAACACGCCGCGGTAGAGCACCCGGCCCGCCTTCTCCTCTGCCTCAAACTCAGGGGTGCGCACAAACCGGTTGCGAAAATGAACCTTCCCCGCCACAAAGGTGATGGCACAGATCATGCCGTCGCCGTCAAAAGGATGGCCGTAGCGCTGGGATCCCGCCTCCAGCTTGCCGGGGCCATTGCGAAATAGGGTTCCCCGCAGCCGCTCCGGGATCCGCCCCTCGATCTCCGTAATCCAATAGTCGTACTCCTGGCGCAAAGAGCGATAGCCCAACTGCCAGTCGGTGCTGCTGTAGGAGAGAGAAGCGATACTGACCATGGGAGATCGGCAAGCAACGCCTTCTATTGTTGCTTAAACTTTTGTAAAGTTACCAGTTTTTCTGGGTCAGCCTCGCTTGGGATCCCCAAGCTGAAGTTGCCCCAACTGGACTATGGTAGGAAATGCCCCAGAAGCGCCTGACAGGATAAACAGCACCCATGTTTGATGCCCTCTCCGAGAAGTTGGAATTGGCCTGGAGAAAGCTGCGCGGCCAGGACAAAATCACCGAAACCAACATTCAGGAAGCTCTGCGGGAGGTGCGGCGCGCCCTTCTGGATGCGGATGTCAATCTGCAGGTGGTGAAGCAGTTTATCGAGGATGTGCGGGAAGCTGCCCTGGGCTCCGAGGTGATCCTGGGGGTGACGCCGGATCAGCAGTTCATCAAGATCGTCCATGACGAGCTGGTCAAGGTGATGGGAGAGGCCAACGTGCCCATCGCCCAAGCGGAGCAGCCCCCCACCATTGTGCTCATGGCCGGCCTGCAGGGATCCGGCAAAACCACCACCTGCGCCAAGCTGGCTTTGTATTTGCGCAAGCAGGGCAAAAAGTCCCTCCTGGTGGCCGGGGATATCTACCGTCCGGCGGCTATCGACCAGCTCAAAACTCTGGGCCAGCAAATTCAGATCCCCGTTTTCGATCTGGGCAAGACGGATCCCGTGGAGATCGCCCGGCAGGGGGTAGCAGCCGCGCGGGAACAGGGCTACGACTATGTAATTTTAGATACTGCCGGTCGTCTGCAGATCGACCTGGAGATGATGGCCGAGCTGGAGCGGATTAAGGCGGCGGTGCAGCCGCACGAGATCTTGCTGGTGGTGGACGCCATGATCGGCCAAGAGGCGGCCAGCCTTACCCAAGCCTTCCACGAGCGCCTGGGCATCACCGGCGCCATCCTCACCAAGCTGGATGGGGATACTCGTGGCGGGGCGGCCCTCTCCATTCGCCAAGTTTCCGGCCAGCCGATCAAGTTCGTCGGTGTCGGCGAAAAAGTGGAAGCGCTGGATCCCTTTTACCCAGATCGCATGGCCTCGCGCATTTTGGGTATGGGGGATATCCTCAGCTTGGTGGAAAAAGCCCAAGAAGAGATCGACCTGGGCGATGCCGCCAGCATGGCGGAGAAGATGATGACCGCCCAGTTTGATTTCACCGATTTCCTCAAGCAGATGCGCCTGATCAAACGCATGGGATCCCTGGCGGGGCTGTTGCGGCTGATGCCGGGGATGGGCAAAATCAGCGAGGAACAATTGCAAAAGGGGCAAGACCAACTGGCCCGCGCCGAGGCCATGATCAACTCCATGACGCCCGAAGAGCGCCGCAATCCCGACCTGTTGGCCCGCAGTGTCAGCCGCAAACGACGGGTGGCCCGTGGATCTGGCCATAAGCTGGAGGATGTCAGCCGACTGGTGAGCGATTTCCAGCGCATGCGCGACATGATGCGCAACATGGGCATGGGCGGTGGTTTTCCCGGGTGGGGGGGCGGGCGCACCCCTCTTCCCGGCGGGGATCCCAGTTGGCGCGGACGTTCGACAGCCCCTCCTGCCCGGCCACAGCCCAGCCGCAAACCGGGCAAAGGTGGAGGCAAAAAAGGGGGCAGTAACCGCGGCTTTGGGGGCAAGTAAAATAAGACATGCCCTTCCACGTTGTTTTGGTTGCCCCAGAGATCCCGGCCAACACGGGAAACATCGCCCGCACCTGTGCAGCCACCGATACCCCTCTCCATCTGGTAGATCCTTTGGGGTTTCGCCTCTCGGATCGCTATCTCAAGCGGGCGGGGCTGGACTACTGGCAGCACGTCCAGCTCTATCGCTACCCCTCCTGGTCGGCTTTGCTGCAGGCCCATCCTGAGGCTCGTTTCTGGTGCTTTAGCGTGCGCGGCCAGGCCCTCTACACCGAGGTGTCCTATCAGCCGGGAGATTGGCTGGTGTTCGGCAGCGAAAGCCGGGGGTTGGATCCCGTGTTCTTGGAAACCTATCCCAGCGTGCGCATCCCGCTGCGGGGGCCGGTGCGCAGCCTCAACCTCAGCAATGCCGTGGCCATTGCCCTTTTTGAGGCATTACGTCAACAGGGATCCCTGACAAAGGCATGAGGGGTCGGGCCGATCCTGTTATGATCAGAGCTTCTCTCCGTCAGGAAGATGTGTGCTTTGCAGTATCTGCGTCCCGATTTGCTTCATCTCAAGCCCTACGACGCCGTGCCCACCCCGGCTGCCGACAAGCTGGACGCCAATGAGTTTCCCCTCGATTGGCCGGAAGGGTTCAAGCAAAAGCTCTCGCTGCTCTGGGAAAAAGGGATCCCGAGCAACCGCTACCCCGATGCCCAGCACCGGGGCCTCAAGCAGGCCATTGCCGCCTATGCCGGGGCCGATCCTGACCAAATCAGCCTGGGCAATGGGTCAGATGAACTGATCCGTTCGCTGCTCATCGCCACCTGTGTGGGCGGGCGGGGCGGCATTTTGGTTGCCGAGCCCACCTTCTCCATGTACGCCATCCTGGCCCAGAGCCTGGGGATCCCGGTGGTGCGGGTGCCGCGCCATGCCGAGACCTTTGCCCTGGATCTGGAGCGGTGTCAACAGGCCGTAGTGGAGCAGCGGGTGCGGGTGGTGTGTTTGGTGGATCCCAATTCGCCCACCGGCAACGGCCTGAGCACTGCCGAGTGGGCCTGGGTGGAAGGGTTGCCCGCCGAGATTTTGGTGATCCTCGATGAGGCCTATTTCGAGTTCAGCCAACACACGGCCCTGCCCAAGCTGGCGGAGCACCCCAACTGGGTTATCTTGCGCACCTTCTCCAAAGCCTTTCGCCTGGCGGCCCACCGGGTGGGCTATGCCATCGGCCACCCGCAGCTCGTCCGGGTGCTGGATGCCATCCGCCTGCCCTACAATCTCTCGGCCATCTCCCAGTGGGCCGTTCAGATCGCCCTGGAACATGCCGAGGAGTTTTTGGCCGACCTACCCCTTATCCGTCAGGAGCGGGAAGCCCTCTACCAAGCCCTGCAGGAGCTGCCGGGAGTGCGGGTGTGGCCTAGCCAGGCCAATTTTCTCTACTTCCGGGTGGCAGGATGGGATCCCCAAGATTTACAACGGGCCTGGCAAGAGCTGGGAACTTGCGTGCGCTGTACCGGCGGCGGGCTGCGCCTGACGGTGGGCACCCCCGCAGAAAACCGACGCGCCCTGGAGCGCCTGCGGCAGCTCTTGCCATAGCTCTAACCTGCCTCTAGAGCCGGGGTGGATCTATGGACAAGAAGCGCTGGATCCAGCTTTGCACCTGCTGCAATTGTCGTTCGTCCAGTTGCTCCAGCGCTTGGGCAATTTCCGCTCTGAGTCGTCTCTGGGCGTCGGTTTGAGCCTGCTGCAGCAGCCAACTTTGAACAGGGCTGGGGTACTCAAGAAAGTCATAGGCCCAGGGATCCCGTTCCTCCAGCTCAGGCTCTGCCTGGGGCAGTTGCTCACGCCAGCGCTCTTGAGCGCGGCTAAACTCCTCCGCCAAAAGATCGGTCGGTCGCCCCTCCGCCTGCAGAGAATCTCGATACTTCTTGTGAACCAGAAGCCAGCGCTGCCGAATCTGAGAGCGTTGCCATCTTGGGATTCTACCGATTCTGCCTTCGGTGAAGCGCTCATAAAACCTGAGCGCGTCTCGGTAGCGGCCCAGTCGCTCGTAGGCCAGGCCCACCTCCAGCGGCTGCAGCCACCAAGCGTGCTCCCCGCGCACACTGCTTACCACTTCCTGAAGAAAATCTCGCAGCCCAGGGGATTTCCGCCTCAGCTCTTCCCAGTTGGTCTGGAGATCTCGAGCCATACAGGCCACCAGCTCGTAATCGTGTCCCCGCTGCCACGCCTGCGGGTGGGCCTGTACCGCTTTCCAGAGCTTCTCCCACTGGCGGCGCCGGATCAGGACTCGCAGCAGCAGCGGCCACTCTTTCAAGCGTTCCAGGCTGAGGATGACATCGTCGATGTACTCCTCCCACTCGCCCGCGAGGGGACGTCCCGCCTCCTGCCATTTGCTCACCACTGCTGCGTCCTGCCGGTCTTTGGATAGCCACCTCACCTTGCCGGGAAAAGGTTCCAGTTGGATCTTGGCCCGGTAGTAGCGGGAATGCTCCGTTTGGCCACCTTGATCCCAAATGGCAACTGCCTCTTTAAATTGCCCTTGCTGAAAATGACAGGTGCCCCAAATCCGGTAATACCGATCCGCAGACGGCTGCCGCTGGCCGAGAAAGGCCAAGTTTCCCCCCAAAGCCGCGAGCGTCTCTTGCAAAAACCGGCTGCGGGCCTCCACCTCAGGACAAAACGTTTGCAAATTGTCCAGGACTTCTTGGAGTTCCGCCAAAAACTTCTCCACACAGGCTTTCCAAGTGGGATCTGTTCGCGTAAGCGGGACGGAGTCGTTGTTCTTGGGGATGACTTCAGTGCTCAGCCAATCTCGCACCCGCACCAGTTGTCGGAAGCGCTCCACAGGCTTGGCAGAGGTTTTTTGAGTCACCACCATCCAATCCACCAGAGGACTGTAGTCTGGGATCCCAGGGCACCCGGCAAAGTGGGTGGCAGTGTGCTGCTGCAGCTCCGACCAAGCCCTTGCTCTCCAGAAGCACTCCCAGGCTTCTCGTTTGAGATTTTTACCAGGCAGAGCCGACTTCTCCAAGCTCAGGAACTGTTGTCCTGCTGCAAGATATTCCTTCCGGAGCTTGAAGATCCAAGCCCGACATTCTTGCTCTAATTGCGGGTTATCTGCTTTCTGCACCAGAGTTTGAACATCCTCAAGCAGCGAAAGGTTACCTTCTTCTACGCCGCGCCCAAGTAGCTCAAGAGCCGACTCCAGCAAATCTTTCAGGCTGGTATTTGTCCAGTATTGGATATTCATGGCTTTGACGGGGCAGCCCAGCAGTGGCGGATCAGTGTTCCATTTTGACCAATCCTCTTCCAGAGAAGGATGATCGAGCCAAAAGTTAAGTTCTAAGCTCGGGTTCCAGAATTCCCGCCAACCAGCAGAAGTGTCCACAATAGCCAAAGCCTGAGTGGGGCGGGTAATACCAACATACAATTGGTTGAGAAAGTACTGTAAGCCCAGCTCTCCTCTGCCTCTCCGGGTGTAATGTTTAAGGTTTTGATCGAATTTCTGCCGGTAGTAGTCTCCAAATTTGTAGAGAATAACTTTTTTGAACTCCATTCCCTTGACGGCTGTAACAGTTTGTAGAAGAGGTGGTTTGAGATTCTGCTCTAACTCCTCGGCATAGACTTTTTGAAGTTCGGGATCCCGCCTCACATAGTTTAGCTCATCCCCTGTAGAACAGGGTAAGACACAAACTGTTCCTGTGAGGTCGCTAAGCATATTTCTCAATTCACTTTCAATTAAATTTTTTTCCTGGCCATCCAGCACAAATTGTTGAACTGGTATACCTTGCTCTTGAGAACGCCAGGGCTGCTGGGGATAGATTTCTCGATTGCCGCTGAGGACCCGCCGCCATAGATTGACCACATTGCTAAAACGAGTAATTTGGGGGTTGCTACGATAGTTATTTTTCAGCTCTTGAGGATCCTCGATCTTAAAGGGATGGGTTGGCAATAGGTAGGCGCGGATATGCTCGTAGAGATATTTTTTCAGGGCAGCCCAACGAAATCCTGTTGGGTTAATGGTTTGTAAGGGATCCCCGGCAAAGGCGTAGGGCAGGCGCTCAACGGCCCAATCTAACTTGTATTTCCCCCAAGGGGATAAACAGAAAATAATATTCAGCTCAAGTTGGGTAAAGTCCTGAACCTCATCGCAAAAGATGACCGGATGGATGGGGTTAAGCGTGCCATTTTGCAACACATCTCTAGCTAAGTCTTGATCATCCCAGTAGCCCTCGCGAGTGATGCGTTCCTGATAGCTTGGCCAAATCCCTTTGTAAATCTGCTCAAAGGATCTTTCATCCACACTGCGGTCGGCCTCGGGCACTTCCCGATAGCCATCGGGATCCAAGTAATCGCTTACCTCATAGCCTTTGATCAGGGTGCGAATGGTGTGCCAAGCCAACTCTAGATCCACATCATGGCGACAGCGATACCAGTTCTGAAATCGATAAAAATTGATATACTGATCCGGCTGGTAGCGTTCCTGTCGCTCAGGGGGAAGACAGCCCAACAGGTAATCCTGAAAAGTCCTAAAAAAAGCTCGACACTGCCGAATTTCTTCGGCTGAAAAGCTATAGCCCTCCTCACGATAGCGATGGCTAATGCGCAAAATTGTGCTCACCCTGTCGCGAGCTTGCTGCACCAAACTGGCGCTATAGGTCAAAAAGAGAGGGTGGTAGGGAGAAGTTCCCTGCCTTGAAGTTTTGAGGTAGTGGCTACAATAGTCGGCAAAGCGATAGTACAACATCAAAGACTTGCCGCTGCCGGCTCGCCCGTTGATCAGCAGGGGCATAGATGTGCTTTGCAGGATTTCTTCCTCCTCCATGGACAAAGCCAGGTTTCCCTCTGTGCTCTCCTGCATTTCCAGCCAAAGGGTCTCATCCGCCACGATGTAGTCCGGGTAGGCGCGACGGGCGTACCGCTTCCATACCTCCAACGGTTGTGGGTGCTGGAGAATATCCGGCTGCTTGGCCCCCATCCCAAAGAGGCAGGTTCGACCTCCCAGCTCAAACCGTTCTTTTTGCTCTGGGCTATGGTCGTAAACCCCGACGAGAAATGGAAAGAAGACCCCTTGCTGCTCGCACAGCCGCACCAGGCTGAGGACCAGATGCAGGGATCCCTCTTGCCAGCATTTAACCTCTGCCCCTGGATAAAAGCTGGGGAGCTGGCGGTAGATCTCGCCTGTCTCATTGGCAACAAACTCGGCCACCGCCCGATAAACCTGGCGCCGCTGCTCTGGAGAAAGGGCTTGCACTTGCCACACCCATTCCCCACTTTCCAAGACCAGCCGCTCCTGCCGATTGGGAGCATTCAAAAACTGTGTCCATTCATACAGCTCATCGGGCAAAGGAGGAAGCCGGTTTTGTCCATTTTCCTCTTGTAATTTTTTACACCGCCTTTCTGCCAGCCAATCCTGCAACTGGCCGTCAGGAGCCCAGTTTCTCACCCGCTCTTGATAGTCGCGAGCCTCCCGCCGATCTAAAAATTCCTGGTACTCATGGCTACCTCTTGGCCAGAGGCCAAACAAGACCAAAACCGACTCCTCTCCCAGATGGCGCAGCTCGCCCACCAAGCGAATGTTGTCGCGCAGGTTGCGCTTCCAGTAAGGATAACGAACGTCGAACAACTGGCTCAAAAGCGTGCGATCCCCCTGCTCCAGCCGTTCTATCAATACCTTCAGATCATATTGAGCGCCCTCTTCCAGAACTTCTCTTGTGCAGTAGACGTACATGGGATCTCGCCAGGTATACCTGATAACTATCCTAGTGCCGGTCAAGCATTGGGAATGATCCGTATGCCAAAAGTCTTAATTTTTTTGCGCTCCGCTTATCGCCCATAAAAATCTATGAATCAATCAGGTTATCTTGATTTAAGTTTTTGTGAAACTATTTGCAATTCTGATTGAGCTAGGAGCTAGGTTGGCGCTCCGCGCCGCTAGCGCGAACGGGCTGAGGTGCCATATTGCTCCGCAACGCTTAAGCAAATGCTGGATTGGATCCCTTGAATGCTCTCCAAAATCGCTTGATAGCCCGTGCAGCGGCAAAGGTTGCCCCGCAATTGATCCCACAATTCTGCCTCCTTGGGTGTCAGCGTTGCGGAGCCAGCAGGGATCCCTTGCTCCCAAAGCCAGCGGGCAGTCAGGATCACCCCGGGCGTGCAAAAGCCGCACTGAAATCGGATGGGGATGGGAGCAGGATCCATGACGGTCCTCTTTTTTGACTCACCTCTACCTCATCTGTTTTGACCAAGATGTTTTACATGGACAATGGATGGTTCCGTTGCTTCTCATGCCGCTTTTCCATGAGGTGAGGGGATCCTGTCTCTCGCAGATCGGTTTGCCCGCCCTCGTTCAAATGGCTTTCTTGGATGATTGGAGCAGGATTGGCTTTGGATCCCATTGGATGGCGGCTTTTCCAGGTGGGGGGTTCGTCGAGCGGCGGGATCCGAAGCGCTGTTCCTGTTGGGTTGTCTATCTATTTACCCTGTTACGCAAGGAGGGGCTATGGCATTGGTTTACTTTGCACCGGTGCTCGACGTGCGGCTGCAACCAAGGCAGCAGAGCTCGAGAGAGCGACCTCGCCCAGTCTTCCCTACACCGCTGCAGGTTTGGGAGAGCGGCGAGGCCTACACCGTCCAGTTGTGGGCGCCCGGCGCCGATCGAGAGCGTTTCCACATTGAGGCCACAGCCCAGCAGCTTTCCATCAGCGGCGAGCTCCAGGTTCATGGCCCTGAAGGTGCCGAATTGCTCTATCAAGAGGTAGAAGCGCAACCTTTTCAACGCACCCTCAAACTGAGCAAAACTATTCAGCCGGAAAAAGTCTCGGCTACCTACCGCGACGGCATTCTCACCCTCACCCTGCCCAAGGCCGATGCCGCGCGGGTGGTCAAAGTTCAAGTGGGCACTTCAACCCCCTCGGAAGCGGTGACGGTGGAAAGCCAACCTGCCTAGTCTCCCCTCTCCCTCTGGGAGAGGGGTCGGGGGTGAGGGAGCTAGCCATTCCACTGCAGGCGCACCTCATCCCCTACTTTGAAATCGAGGCTGCGGCTGGCGTTGCCCCCATTTTGCACGATCTCCACCCAGCCGGAGCTGCCCACCAGGGCCAGCAGCTCCCCTTGCCTTCCCTCGGCGAAGGTGGCCGCGGAGCGGACAGGGATCCCTTTGATCCAGGCACTCCAGCTTCGACCTTCCACCCAGTGGCCGGGCAGGTTGGTGATGCCGTTGCCGAAGTGGTCGATGGCTTGGATGAGGCCGCGCCAGCCGTTGGGCTCCTCCTGAGGCTGGGGCCAATTCCAGGGAGTTAGCTCCGCCACATCGAAGGGATCTCCCAGCTCCAGAAGCGGGATCCCGTTGGCCAGGTGGGCGGCCACGGGGGCAAAAATATCCCGCCCGTGAAAGGTGCGGCTGGGGGAAAGGGTGCGCCAATAGCGGGGCCGGTTGAGTTCCACAGCAGCCAGAGGTGGAGATTGCTCCAAAACGCCGCTGAAGAGGCCGTTGTCGGGGCCGACCAAATAGCCCTCTTGAGTTTGGATGGCCACCGCCCGGCGATGGCTCCCCACCCCCGGATCCACCACCGCCAGGTGAATGGTTCCAGAAGGCAAATGGGGATAGGCGGTCATCAGGGCAAAGCGGGCTGCCGCCACATCCTGGGGCGGGATCCCGTGGCTGAGGTCGATCAGTTGGGCTTGGGGAGCGATCCCCCAGATCACCCCTTTCAGGATGCCCACATAGGGATCCTGCAGGCCAAAATCCGTCAGCAGGCTAACGAAAGGCATACTTTAAAGAAAAAAAGATTAAAGATCTCGAGCGTTGACCTCTGCCTACAATCGACGCGCCTGATCCAGAGCGTCAAAGTACAACAGAGCAAACACCAACAGCGTCCACAGGCTGGCCACCAGGATCCCCACTCCCCACACCCAGGATCCCAAAGAACGCAGCGGCAACATCGCCAAGTATCCCCAAAAGAATCCCAGAGGATAGAGAACACTCAGCACTATCGTGAGAAACAGGCCCCCCAGTCCCAACCCCTCGGCAAAGGCGTGTCCAAACCAGGCTTTGAACAGGTTGGAATAAAAGTTGGTCAGCCAAAACCCCGGAAAGAATAGAGGAATACAAGCCGCTACAGAGGCCAACAATACCCACCACCAAGCTCCAGCATCCGGAGGCAGCGGCATAGGGTCTCCTCATTGAAATTAACCAAGGCCAATTGAAACTTCGGCAAAGACACCTACAGGGTAGCAGCCATTGGGGATGGGGTGGCTAGCGGGCGGCAAGGGCGGGTTCTGGTCGCTTGTACACCTGTCCCAGACGGGCCAACTGCTGCACCAGCAGGCTCAAGAACAGGCCAACATCGGTGACGATCCCCACCGACTCCAGGGATCCCCGATCCGCCAGCTTGGTCACCACCGCCGGGTTGATGTCCACACAGATCAACTTGACCCCGGCAGGCGTCATGTTCCCGGCCCCGATCGAGTGCAACATGCTGGAGAGCATCAGCACCATGTCGGCCCCCTGTAGCAGCCGTGCGTAATCCTCTTGGGCCTTGATCAGATCCATCTCCGTATCCGGCAGCGGCCCATCGTCGCGGATGGATCCGGCCAGCGAGAAAGGCACCTGGGCGCGAATGCACTCGTAGAACACCCCGCCGGTAATCACGCCCGCTTCCACGGCGGCCCGAATGCTGCCGTACTTGCGGATGAGGTTAATGGTTTTGAGGTGATGCTTATGGCCGCCCTTGACCGGGGTGCCCCGCGACAGATCCACCCCCAGCGAGGTGCCGTAGAGATTTTGCTCCAGGTCGTGAACGGCAATGGCATTGCCCCCCAACAGGGCCTGTACATAGCCCTCGCGGATGAGGGTAGCCAAATGGGAGCCGCCGCCGGTGTGAATGACCACCGGCCCTGCCACCACCACCGTTTTGCCGCCCCGCTCTTTGATCTGCCGCAGCTCCCAGGCGATCTGCTCCACCAGAAGCTCCACCCGCCGCTCGCTGGAGACCCCCGATCCCATAAAGGTAAACTCCTGGGAAGAGCGCTCTTTGCTGGCCTGGCGCACGGTGCGGATCCCTTCCACCCCGCAGACCACCGCATCCCCCACCTGCAGATCGCGAATCAGGGTGCAATAGGCTGTGGAGCCCTTGACCACGATCACCCCATCCATGCGCTGCCGCTGCACCGGGATCCACTGGCCGGCCACCCGCACCTGTGTCGGGTAGATGGTGGTGACATAAAAATCGTCGGGAGCCACCCCCGCCTTCTCCACCCGTTCCAGGCGGGCATCCTGCAAGGTCTCGTCCGACAGGCGCCCCCCCCGCTCGATCAAGGCGCTGAGAATGGTATCCAGCGCCTCCTCGGTGGGAGCCGAAACGGCCAGCTCTACTCTGGAAGTGCTCTGCCGCTTTTCCCCAAGCTGAAACTTGAGGATCTGGAAGCTGCCGCCATTGTCCACAATGCAATCGACGGCGCGGGTGAGCAGGTCGCTGTCCACCAAGTGTCCCTCCAGGGTCACCGTCCGGCTGAGCACCGTGGCTACCGGCTCACTTTGCGGAGCCACCGTCTCGTCCAGGCGCAGCGTCAGACACTTGGCCGCCCCGCCAGCCTTGAGGAACTCCGTCAGCTCCGTCTGCACCACCGTAAAGCCCCGCTCCTGTAGGGTGGCTTCCAGCTCTGGGCTGACCCGGTTCACCAGGATCGTGCCGTTCACATCCACGGCGTTGCAGGCAAAGTGAACGGCATCCGCTTCCTGAACCGGGATCCGCTTTTCGGGGGGCACCCGCATCTCGATCAGGCGGTTGGAATAGGCATCGAAGGCCGGCGGGTAGTAGAGCAAATAGCCCTCGGAGAGAGGGCAAAAGCAGGTGTCCAGATGGTAAAACCGCTCGTCCACCAGCCGCAAAGACAACACCTCGATCCCCAGCCACTTGGCCAGGTAAGGATGGGACTCCAGCATGGAGCGAAAGCCATAGCCCGCCCACAGCCAGCGCCCTGCCCGATCCAGCAGAGCATCTCCCGCCCCCTCAAAAGCCAGGGCCGGCGGCAGCTCATGGACGGTGTAGCCCTGTTCCTCAAACCAGGCCTTGAAATAGGGCTGTTCCCCCTGCCGCTCCGGGTGATAAAAACGGCTCAGCACCACCGTGGATCCGAGGATGAGCCCAGCATTCGCCGTAAAGACCATATCCGGCCATCCTGGCACCGGCTGGATCAGTTTCACCTCCGCCCGCTGCGAGAGATGCCGATAGAGAGCCTGCCACTGCTGCAGCGCCCGTTCTCGCGAAGAGCGGTGGACATTTCCCACCATCCAGGGATTGATCACGTAGTCCACCTCGTAATGGTCGGGTGGGCACATCAGATACTGAATTGCACCAGACATAAACCTCAGACCGCAATCCGCAGCAGGGCATCCCCTAGATTAGCAGTTGTGTGAGCAACATCCTCAAGCATTACTTGAGGGACTCTTTCGCCAGTTCTGGCTGCGGTGGGCCGGGATCGGCGATGTTGGGCAGCTCCAGACAGTAGCCCGCCCCATAGACGGTCTTGATGTACTGGGGGTGGCGCGGATCCGGCTCCAGCTTGGTGCGCAGGTGGCGGATATGGACGCGGATGGTCTCGATGTCGTCGTCAGGCTCGTAGCCCCACACCTCCTGCAGGATTTCGCTGGGGGAAACCGTCTGGCCATGTCGCTGCATCAGGCAGTGGAGCAGATCAAACTCCAGGTGGGTGAGCTTGATGGTTTTGCCGAACCACAGCGCCTCAAACCGCTCCGGCACCAGCGTGAGAGGGCCATAGGTGAGGATCTCGCCGTGCTTGGCCGCCTGTGGGATCCGATCCGAGCGACGCAACAGGGCCCGCACCCGCACCAGCAGCTCCTGCACCTCAAAAGGCTTGGTTAGGTAGTCGTCGGCACCGGCATTGAAGCCTTCGATCTTATCTTGGGTTTGGCCAAGGGCGGTGAGCATCAGGATCGGGATCTCGCTGGTGCGCTCCTCCCGCCGCAAGCGCTGGCAAACCGTCAGGCCATCCACCTGGGGCAGCATCAGGTCGAGAATGATGAGATCCGGGAGAACCTGCAGAGCCAGTGCTTGTCCGCGTACCCCATCGGTGGCCTTCACGACCTCGTAGCCCGCCAACTCCAGATTGATACGCAGAATATCCAGAATCGAAGGGTCGTCCTCAATGATGAGTATGCGAGCCATAGCCGGTTGCAGCCCACACTGCGGATAAAACGTTTTGTTAAATCAGCTAACAAGGAGTCCAAAGCTTTACGACTCAAAGTTTACTTAATTCTAGCCTCATTGCAAATCTGGCCGGGAGGTGCGTGGGTGCGGCTCCAGGGGAAACCCTTCATCCGGCTTGGCGGGCACCACGCTTTTTCGGATCCCCTTTGGGAATGGCGGCGATAAGGCGGCGGGTGTAGTCCTGCTGCGGCTGCCGGTAGATCTGGAAAGCAGGGCCGATTTCTTCGATGCGGCCTCGGTTCATGACCAGGATGCGGTCGCTCATGAACTTGACCACACTCAAGTCGTGGGAGATGAACAGGTAGGTCAGCCCCAGTTCCTCCTGCAGATCCTTGAGCAAGTTCAGCACCTGGGCCTGCACGGAGACATCCAGGGAAGACACCGCCTCATCGCAGACGACCAGGCGCGGCTCTGAGGCCAGGGCGCGGGCAATACAGATCCGCTGCCGCTGTCCTCCCGAAAATTGGTGGGGCAGCCGATCCAGCGCCTCGGGATCCAACCCAACTCGTTCAAACAGGCGTTGGGCTCGTGCCCGGCGCTCGGCGGCGTTTCTCCCAATCCCGTGCAGCGCCATCGGCTCCATGACGCTGGCTCCCACACTCATGCGCGGGTCCAAGGCAGCCGCCGGATCCTGAAAGATAAGCTGAATCTCGCGGCGGCGGCGGCGTAAGCGTTGAGGCGGCAGGCGGAGCCAATCCTCCCCGTTGTAGATTACCTGGCCGGAGCTGGCGCGGATCAGGCGCAGCAGGGTTCGCCCCAGGGTGGTTTTGCCGCAGCCGGACTCTCCCACCACCCCCAGGGTTTCCCCCGGATACAGGTCGAAGCTGATCCCGTCCACAGCCCGGATCTCGCCCACCTGCCGGCCCAATGGCCCGCGACGGACGGCATAGTGGGTGCGCAGATCCCGCACCTGCAACAGAGGGGGCTGGCTGCCTATCCGGCGCAGCCGTTCTTCCTCTTCGGCGGCTGGGATCTCCAGTTGCTGCCACCGCTCCTCGAGGGATCCCCCCTTCTCCTGAAAATCCTGGACGGTGGGCAGTCGCCGCAACCGCCGCTCCGACACCGGGCGGCAGGCCAGCAGGCCGCGGGTGTAGGGGTGCTGGGGATTGCCAAAGATCTGCTCCACCGATCCTTGTTCCACAGCTTGGCCGCGGCACATCACCACCACCTGATCTGCCAATTCCGCCACCAAATTGAGGTCGTGGGTGATGAAGAGGATCGCCATCTGCCGCTGCTGTTGCAGATCCCGGAGCAGGCGCAAGATCTCGGCTTGTACCGTTACATCCAGAGCGGTGGTCGGCTCATCAGCAATCAACAGTTTGGGGTTGGAGGCGATGGCACAGGCAATAGCCGCCCGTTGAATTTGGCCGCCAGAGAGCTGATGGGGGTAGCGCTCCAGCATCTGGGGAGAAAGCTGCACCTCCTCAAACAGGCGGACGGCTTGGGCGCGGATCTCCGTCGGGGTTAGGGAGGTGTTGGCCCGCAGGGTTTCCTGCAATTGCTGGCCACAGGTGTAGAGGGGGTTGAGGGCGGTGCTCGGCTCTTGGAAGATCATGGCGATCTGGGCTCCGCGGTAGCGCCGCCGTTCCTGGGGATCCAACCGCAGCCAGTCCACCGTGCCGTTGGGGCCCCTGAAGAGGATTTTGCCTTCCACCCGGGCCGAGCTGGGCAACAGATCGATCAGCGTCAGGGCAGTCATGGTTTTGCCGGATCCCGACTCCCCCACCAGGCCCAGAGTCTGGCCGATCCCTATCCGAAAAGACAGCCCATCCACCACCTCTGTCCTGCCAAGACCAACCGGGCGGCTGGGCAAGAAAACCCGTAGCCCTTGTACAGTCAACAGGGCAGCCTCGGCAACAAGAGCAGCATCAGCCATGGCGACTATGGCAATAGGAGGATTGGCAGGATTATAGACCACTGACCCCGGCTGCCCAAGTTCTCTCCAGTTCCCAAGGGGAGGTTGAGGGCTTTGGGGTTTGCAGCAGGCTTGCCTTTTAAGAACTCAAATGAGAGATTTCAGCAGGTGTCCAGGAAGTGTCGATAGTATAGAGAGATTATAGAGAGATATAGATATATAGGTTAGATTGTGAGGCACAAGCTGCCCTCATCGCTAGACACGCTTATCGGAGAAGATCCTGAGAAGCTCGTAGATTTAGACAGCACCCATAGCCAAACTCGGTAAAACTACCATTGGCGATTTCCTCGAAAGCTTTGCATGGATCACCCCGGATTTTGATCGTCAAAATACGTGATCCTCGCGATGGCTATCCAAGGGCACTTCCGGCATTCTATAGGCTAGGTTTATAAATTCTGACTTCAGATGGCGAGGTTAAGATGAGCATTCCGGAGATCCTCGATGAAGTTTTAAAATCCTCGATTCTAACTCCACAGCAGGAGTCCAGCATTAACCAAATCCTCTGGGAAAGAAGCTATGATCCATCCGACCTAGAAGCTCTGGACGAGCTGGTTGAAGCCATTCTGCGCCAAGAGGTGAAGGCTACTTCCGATCCTTGTAAAAAGCCCGGCCTTGATTGAAGACAGTGCCCAGATCGGGTCTAGAACTTGCCCTGTAGTTTAGTGGGGGGCGGAAGAGCCCTCAAGAGAGCCGTCTCCGCCCCCCGCATGGTGACGAGCTTGAACCCCTTGAGAGGGTGCCCCCGTCCTGTCCAGCCTTCTGGGATAGATCTACGGATGGGGCAGGGATCCCTGTAGCTAGCCCTACCCTACTGCGGATACCACTGCTTTTGCCAAGCGCGCATCTGCTGGATCTCCGTCTGCTGGGTAACCGCAATCGCCTCTGCCAGTTGACGGATCTCGGGGCGCTTGGATTTCTTCAGTGCCTCTCCGGCCATGCTCAAAGCCCCCTCGTGGTGCTGGATCATCGCCTGCAGAAATCGCCGGTCAAACTCTCGGTCGGCGGATCCCAGGTCTGTATCCATGCGCATGTGGGAGATCATTTCTGGGGTCATGGCCATCAGGTGCCCCATTTCCTCGTGCCACATCATGGGATCCTGTGGAGCTTGTGGGTACCAGCTCAGCCGCCACGCCCGCATTTGCTCGATTTCTTGGCTTTGGGCCGTCAAGATAGCCTCTGCCAATTGACGAATTTCCCGCCGCCGGGATTTTTGCAGGGCTTCTTCAGCCATGCTCACAGCTCCCTCATGATGGAGGATCATGGCGTCGAGGAAGCGCAGATCAAAGGATTCATCTGCAGGGCCGAGGCTCATCAGGTGAGCCATGGGGACAGAGGGATCCCTATTGGTGTCGTGGGAAGCGGCCTCTGTCCTCACCCCCCCGCCAACCCACGGAGTGCTGAGGACAAATGCGCCGGCAAGGAGCAGACCACGGGCAGTCTTGTTGAAGAGCATCGCTATTTCTTCCTGGCGACAACGGCCTTGTATTCTACAGCCTCTCCCCTACTCCCTTTGGGGAGTTAGGAAGCAACTCGGAGAACTAAGCGGTCGGCTTCCCACTGTTGAAACAGATGAAGGACGTGCTCGGCTCTCTCGGCGTGCTGATCCAAAATCTCGCTGCCGGAGCGGGCTTGGTTGGCCAGAGGCAGCAGCAGCTCCACCACCTGGTGGCGGCTGGAGGCGATCATCTTGCCAGGGATCCGAGCAATGGGCCAGAAGATGTCCATCTTTTGGGTCACAATCTGGGCCGGATCCACCTTGCCCAGCAGATCCGAAAGGGGGATCTTTTGATCCCAGTAGCGCACCTGGCCGTGCTGGAGAAAGAGGGGGTTAAGCTGCCAACGGGAGCTACGGAAAAACTCGGCTGTGAAGGGATCCCAGTTGGCCACCTTCTTGCCCTGGTGGCAGCACCAAAAGAGATTTTGCGTGTGGTAGAGGGGCTCCAAGTACTCGATGACCCGCAGTTGATCAATGCGGGCGAGGGCCTCGTAGCGGCGGTGGAACTCCGGGTGGGTGGCGGCAATTAAGGGCTTGGCATTCCAATAGTCCAAGTAGGGGGCAACATCGATAAACTCCAGACCCGCCTGGGCCAAAAGGTCGGGGATCTCGCCGATGTCAAAAGGAATGTCGTTGGCATGGAAGAAGTTATCGACGATGTTCTCATCTGGTAAGTAGTATTCCTCGTGGGCCTTGGCATGCCGGGCCAGCATGGAACTGGGATGGGCTGCCTTTAACAATTGCCGCACAAATTCGATCTTTTCCGGGGTGGCCGGCGGAGTAATCCCCAGCAGCTCCAGAGCGCGGCGAATGCGGTAGAGGTGCCAACGGCCAGAACGGTTGTAGAGCATCAGCGCCATTACCCCCTCGGGAGCTAGGCGCGAGGCCAAGTTTCTCAAAGCCTTGACCGGATCGGCGGTGTGGTGGATCACCCCATAGGAGCTGATCATGTCGAAGCTCCCCTCCGGCCAAGTGGAGGGATCCATCAGATCCCCATAGTGCACTGAGCAGTTGCGCAGGCCGTGGTACTTGATCCGTTTTTGGGCGATCTCCAGAGCCGGGCGGCTGAGATCGATCCCGACCACGGCGCCGTAGCCGGGGTTGCTGGCGGCAATGCCGTGCACCTCCCAGCCGGTGCCGCAGCCGGCCACCAAAAACCTGGCCCCGCTGGGCTCTTGCAAGGTGCGGGTGCGAGCATATTGGGCGAGGATGTAGCTGCCCAGACTGGAAAAGCCCTCAAAGGGCCGGTCGTAGGGAACGGGCGGGTAGGGAAACGCCTCGTACTGGGCTTGCACCGCCTGGGTGATCTCCGCTTCGTTGGCCAAAGCCACGTCCTCCCACCTCTTCCCCCCTATCCTAAGAGTCTTTGTAGGTTTTTAGACCGGTTTTGGCCGTCAAGTCGGCCCGTGTCGGTCGGCAGCAGGGCACGGCTAGGCTGCGGTCAAACTGTGGGCAGCTCGCCGGTAGGCTTCCTCCAGCGTCTCTGCCAGAGTGGGGTGAACGTGCACCAGGCGGGCCAGCTCTTGCACCGTGGCGCGGCGGGCGATGGCCTGGGCCGCCTCGTGGATGAGATCCGCAGCATGCGGCCCAAAGATGTGGGATCCCAGCAAAAGCCCTGCCTCCTTATCGAAGACCAGCTTGACCATGCCCTCCGTCTCGCCAGAGGCGATGGCCTTGGAGTTGCCACCAAAGTAGGTGCGCACCGTGCCCACGCTGTAGCCCTCGGCTTTGGCCTGCGGCTCGGTTAGCCCCACAAAGCCCATCTCCGGGTGGGTGAACACCGCCGCCGGGATGCTCAAGTAATCCATATAGGCGGAGCGGCCACAGATGTTTTCCACCGCCACCCGCCCCTGGGCTGCCGCCGCGTGGGCCAGCATCAGCTTGCCCGTCACATCGCCAATGGCCCAGAGGTGGGGCAATTCGGTGGCCATGCGGCTATCTACGGGTACAAAGCCGCGCTTGTCCGTGATAACCCCCAGCTCCGCCAGGCCCAGCCCTTCTGAGACCGGGATCCGACCGGCGGCCACCAGGCAGCCATCCACCTGCAGTGTCTCGCCATTAGAGAGGTGGATCGTCACCGGCTGGCCAGGGATCACCTGCTTGGCCAGCACGCCCACATAGGTCTGGATTTGCCTGGGTTTGATCAGCACCCGCTGGGCCAGGCGGGCAATGTCGGGGTCAAAGGCCGGCATCAGGGTCTCCAGGGCCTCGATGAGAATGACCTGGGATCCCAGCGCCGTGTAGACGTCGGCAAACTCCTGGCCAATGTAGCCGCTGCCGATGATGGCCAGCCGCTCCGGGATCCACTCCAACCGCACCGCCTCGTCGCTGGTAAAGACCGTGCGGCCATCTACTTGGATCCCCGGCGGCACAAAGGGTCGGGAACCTGTGGCCAGAATCACATCCCGCGCCGTGTAGGTTCGAGATCCCTTCTCTTCCTGGACTTCAACCATTTGGGATCCCGCCAGCCTGCCCCGCCCTCGCAGGATTGTTACCCCCAGCTTCTCCAGGGAGCGAGTCATGTCGGCGCGGATCTTCTCCACCACCTGGGTGGCGTGATTGGCAATCGCCCCCCGGTCAGCCTGGACGGATCCCACTTGGATGCCCAGCCCAGCGCTGTGTTGCAGTTCCCGCAGGCGGCCGGAGGCGGCCAGCAGAGCCTTGGAGGGGATGCAGCCGCGGTTGATACAGGTGCCGCCCATTTCCGCACCTTCGACGATGGCGGTTTTGAGGCCGGATTCGACGGCATGCAGCGCCGCGCCGTGGCCGCCGACGCCGGCACCAATGATGATCAAGTCAAAATCGAAGCTCATGGCGAGACTTGGATAACCGGTGCCTCATTTTCTCATCTTGTTGGCCTTCCCAGGAACCTGGCTGAGAGCATCCAAACCATGAGGTAGCATAGGGTCGCCTGCCCAGTTGACAGGAGGCTGGCGGGGTGGGAACGGGGGGTGCGCATGGAACTGCAAGCTTTGATTTTCGACGTGGATGGCACGCTGGCGGATACGGAGCGGGATGGGCACCGCGTGGCCTTCAACGCCGCCTTTGCCGAGGCAGGCTTGGACTGGCACTGGTCGGTGGAGCTCTACGGCCAGCTCCTGGCTATTACGGGCGGCAAAGAGCGCATTCGCCACTTCGTCGAGACCTGTCAGCCGCCGCTGCCTGCCGGGGAAGACCTGACGGCCCTAATAGCCCGGCTGCACCAGGCCAAGACCCGCCACTACACAGCTCTGCTAGCCCAAGGAGGGATCCCCTTGCGCCCCGGAGTCAAGCGCCTCTTGCAGGAGGCCAGAGCCGCCGGGATCCGCCTGGCCATCGCCACCACCACCACGCCCGAAAACGTGACGGCCCTTCTGGAGCACACCCTGCCGGAGAGCCTGAGCTGGTTTGAGGTGATCGCTGCCGGCGATATTGTCCCCGCCAAAAAGCCCGCCCCCGACATCTACTTCTACACGCTGGAACAGATGGGGCTGCGCCCCCAGGAGTGCCTGGCCTTTGAGGACTCTGAGAACGGGCTGCGCTCGGCCCAGCAGGCGGGCATCCCCGCCGTGGTGACGGTTAACGATTACACCCGGGAGCAAGACTTTTCCGGAGCAGCCTTGGTGCTGGATCACCTGGGGGAGCCTGAGTTGCCGTTTCAGGTGCTGGCGGGAAGGGCGGGATCCCACCGCTACTTCACCCTGGAGCTGGCCCGCCAGGTTCATGCCCAAGCCATCCACTCTGAGGTAGAAAACTAATGCCGGAGGCAGGGAGCGAAGACCTGCAGCAGCGCCTAGAAGCCCATCTGCGACAGGTGGCCCAGCCGCGGGATCCCGACTGGTCGCCCCTGGGCCACAGCCAGGTGGAGCGCTACATCCAAGAGGAGCTTTCCCGCTATGGCCCTGTGGAATCTTTCTCCTTCGAGGCTCGGGGCTGCCAGCACCGCAACTGGATCTTGAAATTGCCGGGATCCCATCCCCGCCGATCGCCCGTTCTGGTCGGGGCTCATTTTGACGCTGCCCCGGCCACCCCTGGAGCCGACGACAACGCCAGCGGTGTGGCGGTGCTGCTGGAGCTGGCCCGCCATTTTGCCACCCATCCCGCCCTTTCCTCCCTGTGGCTAGTGGCCTTTGACCTAGAAGAGCGGGGCCTGCTGGGGAGCAAGGCCTACGCGCGCTTTCTTAGACAACAGCGCCAACCCCTGCGGCTGATGCTCTCTCTGGAGATGCTGGGCTACCGCGATCCCACGCCCGGATCCCAGCGCTACCCCGCCGGCCTGGAGCGGCTCTACCCTGACCGGGGGGATTACATTGGCCTGATTGGCAACTGGCCCGCCCTGGGGAATCTGCTGAGGCTACAGCACAGTTTTCAGCAGGCGGGGATCCCGTGTTGCTGGTTGCCAGCCGGCCAGCGGGGTTTGATCCTGCCGCTTACCCGCCTTAGCGACCACTCCCCCTTTTGGGATGTAGGCTACCCCGCGGTTATGGTGACCGACACCGCCTTCTTGCGCAACCCCCACTACCACAAGCTCAGCGACACCCTTGAGACCCTAGATCTTGACTTTTTACTGGGGGTCTGCCAGGGCTTGAGGCAAGGTCTTGGATCCCTCTAGCCGCGACCTCGATTCCCAACTCCCCTCTCCCTGAGGGAGAGGGGCTGGGGGTGAGGGATGTCCCTGAGGGAGAGGGGCTGGGGGTGGTCGCGTGAGCGGCGCGGAGCGCTTGGGATGTCCCTGAGGGAGAGGGGCTGGGGGTGAAGGCCAGCGGCGCGGGGCGCTTGGGCAGGCCTCCTCAGTACGGAGATCGCTCCAGGAGTTTCGCGATCCCTCGACTTCCCCTGAGGCGGCAGAGGGAGATAATGGGCGGCATGGGCAAAGAGGGGAAAAGCTTGCCAAAAGCTGCCCTCAACCTTCTCGGCCAAAACTTTCCCAGGAGCTTTTATGAGTGCCTTCGCCCAAGCCCCCAAAAAGTGCGTCTCTGCCGTTTTCAAAGAAGAAGCCAAAGTCCAAGAGTGCATCCAGCGCCTGCTCAACCGCGGCATCCCCAACGATCGCATCTCCATCATTGGCCGCAATTTTCAAACGGAAGCCAAAATCAGCGGCTTTATCACCCGCAAGGATGTGGTTCTCGACGGGTTGACCAGCGGCGCCATTTATGGATCCCTGTTTGGATCCCTGTTGGGGCTACTTACAGGGGTAGGGGTGCTGTTTATTCCCTTTTTGGGAGCGGTGGTGGCCGCCGGGCCCTTGGGAGCGGCGCTGCTGGGGGCAACCGGTGGCGCTCTCTACGGGGCGCTGGGAGCGGGGCTGGGATCCGCCCTCATTGCCCTGGGCATGCCGCAGGAGAAAGCTGCCATCTACCAAACCCGGGTGCAAGCAGGTGAGTTCCTCTTGGTGGTGCAGGTGCCGGAGGAAAAAGCCGGCGAAATCTACTTGCTGTTGCAAAGTGCCGGCGGCGAAGAGGTGGCCACTGCCGACTTGAACTTGCCCAGTGAGCCAGAAGGCAACCTGACGCCGGAGACCATCTCCCCAGAAATCCGCGCCGATCTCTCAGAAGAAGCCCAGCAAACCTTTGTGGAAGCCTATAACCAGGCCAAGGCAGAGGGCAACCCCGTCGCCCAAGCGCTGCTCAAGGCTTGGGAAAAGGTTAAACAAGTTTTCACAAGGGACGACAAGGGGATCTTTTCCAGGCGCAAGCCCTAGCCCAGATAGCTTCTCAACAGCAGGGGCAGAGCCAACTGCCCCGCCGTGGCTCCGTCTCTTCAATACCCACTTTACATTCTGAGAAGTATCCTGAAAAGCCTTAACCTGATTTCGTAGGGGTGAGCTTATGGCTGCGAGCGATTTCAAGGACTACTACCAGATCCTGGGCGTCAGCCGAGATGCTTCTTTAGAGGAGATCAAGCGCGCCTATCGCAAGCTGGCTCGCCAGTATCACCCCGACGTTAACCCCGGCAACAAGGCAGCCGAGGAGCGCTTCAAGGAGATCAACGAAGCCTACGAGGTGCTCTCGGATCCGGACAAGCGGCGGCGCTACGACCAGTTTGGCCAGTACTGGCAACGGGTGGGCAGCGGTGCGGCGGCAGGGCCGGGCATGGAGGGATTTGCCCAGTACGCCACCTTCGAGGACTTTATCAACGAGCTGCTGGGCCGCATGGGATCCCGCCGCGGCGGCTTCCAGGGTTTCACCACCGGGTTTGGGCCGTTTGTCTCGGTGGATCTGCCAGGGCAAGACGTAGAAGCCACGCTAGGCCTCACCTGGGCAGAAGCCTTCCACGGCACCCAAAAGCGGCTGAGCGTGGATGGCGAAACCCTCACCATCCGTATCCCTGCCGGCGCCAAACCCGGCAGCCGCATCCGCGTCAAGGGCAAAGGCCAATATAGCCCCTTCGGCGGGCCGAGGGGGGATCTCTACCTCACCCTGGAGCTGCCTCCCCACCCCTTCTTCCGCTTTGACGGCGACAACCTGCTCTGCGAGCTGCCCATCACGCCCGATGAGGCGGTTTTGGGCGGCACGGCGGAAGTGCCCACCCCCACCGGTCGGGTGCAACTGAAGATCCCTGCCGGCGTCGATAGCGGCCAAACCCTGCGGCTGCGCGGCCAAGGCTGGCGGGATCCCCAAGGGCAGCGAGGCGACCTGCTGGTGCGGCTAAAGGTTGTCACGCCCAAATCCCTCTCCCCCACTGAGCGGGATCTTTACGAGAAACTGCGGCAAAATCGGAGCTGGGATCCCCGCGCCTACTTGCAGGAGGTGAGGCTATGAGCTTGGCCATTGTGCGGTTGGAAGAACGCCTCTATACCTTTGAGCAGGCCAGCGAAGTAGCTGGGATCCCGCCCCACCTCTTGGAGTGGCTGCTGGCCCACGGTTTGGTGGAAGCCGAAAGCAGCTACCTCACCCCCCAGCAGCTCAGGCGCCTGCTCCAGATGATCCGTCTGCATCGCGACTTGGGCCTCAACTGGGTTGGGGCGGCGATGGTTTTGGACATGGCCCAGGAAATTGCCCGCCTCAGGGCGCAGCTCCACCACTACCGCGGGTTTTGAGGATCCCGGAACCCCTACGACAACCCCACTGAACCCTGCTCCTTGTCAACTTTAATTAAGGAGAACTCCTCATGGAACAGATCATCCGACGCAGCCAAGTGGTGGGCCTGCTGGCCCTGGATGGCAGCACCGCCACGGCCCTGGGCACCGTCGAAGAAATCTGGGTCGATCCCCAGGGACGGGTCTGCTACTTCACCAGCCAGCAGGGCTACACTCCCCTGGAGCAGATCTCGCTCATCGGGCCGGACGCGCTGCTGACCTACTCCGCCGTTTTCGCCACCCCGGCAACGCCCCTCAGCTCCCTCTACCGGCGAACGGTGCGCATTGGGGATCAGCCGGTGGGTTGGATCGAGGATTTTCTCTTCGACTGGGAGACCGGATCCATTGCTGCTTACATCCTGGGGGGCAGCATTGCTGAGCCCTGGGGAGGGCGCGCCGTCCTCTTACCTGAGGATGTAGAGGCCATCGACGTGGACGCGGTGGTGGTCAAGGAAGATGCTCCCCAGCGCCTCAAATCGGAGACTGAGGGCCTAAAGAACTTTTGGAGCGAAAAATCCCGCCAAGTCAAGCAGCTCATCCAGCGCATGGGGGAGCGCCTCAAAGCCCTGGTCGGCCCCCAGGATCCGCCGGAGGTGGTGCGCGTCAAGGTCAAGCAGGTGCGGGACGAGCTGGCCAAAGGGGGCAAGTTCGACCTCTCCCTGCTGGATGAGGCGGCAGAGTTTTTGCAGCAAAAATGGACAACCTGGCAGCAGCGCCTCAGCCGCGCCGCCCAGCGCATGCAAGCTGCCCTTCAGGCCGCCTGGGAGAAGCTAACCGAGTGATGCTCCAACTCCCCTCTCCCTTTGGGAGAGGGGGCGGGGGTGAGGGAGCACTCCCTTTGGGAGAGGGGCCGGGGGTGTTCGCGTGAGCGGCGCGGAGCGCTTGGGCTGACTCCCTTTGGGAGAGGGGATAGGGGTGAGGGAATAGCCCCAGCTGACAGAGGGCAGGTTTTTCCGCTAGCATTAAAGGTCGCTGTCAATGCTCGGATCAGGTTTCAAGACCCGCAGGGGCACCTGTACGGCAAGGAAAAGGCATGACCTACGCGATTGTGGAAACCAGTGGCAAGCAGCTTTGGGTAGAGCCGGGGCGCTTTTACGACATCGATCGCCTGCCCGGCACAGAAGAGAACAGCCCTTTGACCCTGTCCCAGGTGTTGTTGATTAACCATGAGGGACAGGTGACCCTAGGCCATCCCTATATTGCCGAGGCCGTGGTCAGGGCGCGGGTTCTGCAGCACCGCCGCGGCAACAAAATCATCGTCTACAAGATGCGGCCGAAGAAAAAGACCCGCAAGAAAAGAGGCCATCGGCAGCCGCTCACCCGTGTGCTGATCGAGTCCATCGAACTCAACGGGGCGCCACTGGCCGCCGCTCAGGCTGCCTCGCCATCCACTTCTGAGATGGCAATTGCTGCAGCCGGGATCCCCGAGGCGAAGGAATAGACCCTAAACTTAGGATCCCAACTTATCTTCGGCGACGACACACTTGCACAGGAGGCATTATGGCTCACAAGAAAGGAACCGGCAGCACCCGCAACGGCCGCGACTCCAATGCCAAGCGGCTGGGGGTGAAGTGCTTTGGCGGCGAGCTGGTGCATCCCGGCTACATCCTGGTGAGACAGCGGGGCACCAAGTTTCACCCAGGGGTGAACGTGCGCATCGGCGGCGATGACACTTTGTTTGCGGTAGCCACCGGCATTGTCACCTTTGAGCGCTACGGCAAACGGCGGCAGAAGGTGAGCGTTTACCCGGCTGAGGCGGCTGCCCAATAGGTGGCCTTTCTTCCCGTTCTGGCCAGGACAGCCCATTTGTCCCATCCCCCCCAAGCCAACAGAGGGATCCCAGCTTGGCCCAATGCCCAATTCTGTGTGGAGCGCCTGTGAGATCTGGGGCTGTGCGGGTGTACTTGTTTCGTGGCGTGGGGTTGCTCCACCTCATTGCCGGGGTGGCATACCTCTACTGGCGCATCACAGCCGGGCTGACCGGTCTGGGATCCCTTGTATTTTGGGGGGCCGAGCTGTACGTTTGGCTGGCGGCGGTGGGCTTTATCCTCAGCCGCTATCCCCAGGTGCCGCGAAAGGGAGTGCCGACGCCGGAGGTGCTGCGGCGGGCGTTTTTTCAACTGCCGCGGGTGGATGTGCTGGTGATGCGCCAGCGGGATTCTGTGGAAGCGACCCGGCAGGCGGTGCTCTCGGCCCTGCGCCTGGATTACCCCTGGGAGCGGCTGTTTGTCCATGTTGTGGATCGGGTGGAAGATGCGGAGATGGCCAAGGTGGCGCGGGCCATCCCCTGCGAGTACTGGCCTTGCCCCAGGCCAACCCTGGATCCCCTGGCTTACATGCTGGGATGCGGCCAGATCCAAGGGGAGTATCTGCTCCTGTTGCAGCCGGGCCATTTTGTCGAGCCGGATTTTTTGTGGCAGACGTTGCCCCTGTTTTACGACTCGCCAGAGCGGGCTCCCATCGCCAATGCCACCGGCTTTGTGCAGGCGATGCTGCGCACCCTGGGCCGGCCCCAGGCCGTCCACCCCCTACAGCAGCTTTTGGCGGTGGGATCCCAAGGCTACCAGGCGGCACCGCTGCTGGGATCCGGCTGTCTCATTCGGCGGGCGGCTTTGGAGGGGATCCCGCAGATCGATATCCGCCGCCCTGTGCAGTTGGGGTGTCAGATGCACTGCCGCGGCTGGCAGTCCCACCTGGTGCGCCAGGCCCAGGTCACCGGCGTTTTGTTGCCCTTGCGCAACCGCCGCGTGGCTCTGCTGGCGATTTTTTCGGCCTTGCGGGAAAACCCCTTCTGGGGCAAGGCCACCACGCAGCAGCAGCGCTTCCAGTACCTGTGGCTGGCCCTCTGGGCCGCCGGCGGGGTGGCGGAGCTGGCCTATTTGGCGGTGCCCATCCTCTTTCTCTGCACGGGCTGGATGCCGGTGCCGGCCTTTGACAGGGTCTTTTTCGCCTGGTTTTTGCCCTATGCCCTGCTGGGGCGGATCACCTGGCTGCTGGCCTTTCCCCCCTCGCTGTGGGGGGCCGCGTGGCGGTCAGAACGGCAGACGGGCAGCCAGTTCTTCCAGTCTATCCAGGCGCTGGTGCAGAGCTTGCGAGGCGGGATCCCCTATCCTGAACAGCCGTCCCAGCTTTCCCTCGGCCCGCAGGCGCTGGCTATTGTGCTGACCTTGCTGGCGATGGGGGTGGGATCCCTGCGCTTTGCCGGCAACTGGGATCCGAGCTGGCCGGAGCTGATCTTTGGCTTGGTTTGGGCCTTCTACAACCTGATGATCCTGACAGTGCGCCCCGACGATCACGATTTTGCCGGCTTTGCCCTGTCCAGCAGCAGTGCGGCGACGGAAGAGAGCGCCAACCCCTAAACTGCCCAGCCAACATCCATTGGCTGCTGCAGAGATGGAATTGCAGGCTGCCGCAGCGGCTGGTGGGCAAACGCTATGCTGTGAGAAACATACAACGATTGACTCGGCACAGGTTGCCCCCAACTCTCCGGGGAGGCGTACCGGTGGAGAGGCGGGATCCCTGGCCAAGTTGCCCCTGATGTTTGCAGAATTGAACGCAGTTTTCTGGGTTTAAGAACGGCACACCTGTGGAGTCAGAAAGACCCCCCCTTCGACTGTTTCCCCTGGGCACAGATCCCCGGCAGCAAGGCTGTGCCTACTGGCTGGAGATGGGATCCCACCGCTTGCTCCTCGATTGCGGTTTGCCTGCTTCCTCCCTCTTCAAGGCCCTGCCAGGGATCCCGGACGCGGTGATCTGCAGCCACGCTCACTTTGACCATCTGCAGGGGCTGCCCGCCTTTCATCGTCGCTACCCGCAGGTGCCCCTCTACGCCACCCCGGTGACGGCTCATTTGGCCGGCGGGTTGTGGGAGCGCGGTGTTTGGCCAGGCTACGACCGGGATATTCGCTTTCCCCCTTTTCGGGCGCTGCCCTTTGGCCGGGCGCGGGAGATCTTGCCCCACCTGATGCTTACTTTCTTTGCGGCCGGGCACCTGCCAGGGGCGGCGGCAACCCTGCTGCAAAATACCCAGACCACTCCAGCCCAAACCTGCGTGTACACCGGCGACTGTTCCCTGGCCTCAACTCGCTTTGCCCCCGGCCTGGATCTCGCCGCTTTGCGCCACTGGCAGCCGGACGTGCTGCTCATCGAAGCCTCGCTGGGATCCACCCGCCATCCGCCCCGTCGTCATCTGGAAAATCGCCTGGTGGAGCGGTTGCTCAGCGCCCTGGAAGCGGGGCAAACGGTGCTGTTGCCGCTGCCGGTGTTGGGGCTGGGGCAGGAGCTGATCTTTCTCCTCAAGGCCCACCACCGCTTTACCCAATCTCCCCAAGCACTGAAGGTGTGGGTGGCGCCGGGTTTGGCGGCAGGCTGCGAGCTCTACGAACGCTTGCTCCCCTACCTGCCGGAGCCGGTGCGCAACTTCGCCACCTACCAGCCCTTGTTTTGGGAAGACCGCCTACAGCCACAGGTGCAGCCCCTCACGGAGGCGGATCCTCTGCCCCAAGGCCTGCTGCTGTACGATGCCGATGCTGATCCCAAGGCCTGGGATCCCATTTGGTCGAGGTTGTTGGCCCAACCGCAGCGCTCCTGTCTGCTGCTGCGGCTGCCGGAAGTGGAGCTGGCCACCCCGTTTGAGCGTTGGCCGGCACCGCTGCGCTCCCGCCTGGCGGTGGAATGGATGACCTGGCACAGCCACAACGATGTCGGGCATCTCACCCAGATCATCCACACCTTTCGCCCCCAACATCTGGTTTTGGTGCACGCCAGCCCCCAGCAAGCGCAGGATCTGGCGGATCTGCCAGAGCTGTGCAATCGCTACCATGTCCACTGCCCCCAGTCTGGCCATTGGCTAGAGCTGGCCGACGGGCGCCTGCAAACCCCGATCCAGCCCCCGGATGCTCCTGCCGAGGTCAGGGATCCCGCGGTGCGCTACGAGGGGGAGGTGGAAGAAATTTGGCAGGAACAGGGCCCGCCCCGCGCCTTGGCCGGAGTGCAGGTGCGTCTGCCGCCCCAGATCGCCCAGGATCCCCGCTGGGCCGCCTGGGCCGATACCGGCCTGGTGGAAGCCCGCTGGCAGGGATCCGAACTGGTGCTGCGCGGCCTTGCTCCACGGGAGCTGATCCGTCCGGCAGAGGCTGCCCCCGCCCCAGCAGGAATCATGTCGCGTCCAAAACAGACTTCTGCCTCCACCCATAACGGTGGCAGAAAGTGCCAGAACTGCCGCTTTGCCCGCCAGATCTTGACCTCACAAGCCCAAGCCTTTCGCTGCGACCAAGAGCGCTCTCCCCTCTACCGCCTCCGGGTGGATCCGCAAGGAAGCTGTCCTTACCATCAGCCGCTGGAAATCCGCTCTTCCGGTTAGCTTCCAACAAGCCCCGAAGCCACAGCAGCCCAAAGGCTAGAATGGGACAAGTCGCGGTAGCCACCATGCCTGAGCAACAACCCTGGGCAGCTCGTCGTCAGGGGCCGGTCGGATCCCTGGAGCGATCAGCCGACGCCTTGATCCCACCCCGCCCGCCCGTGGTGCAGATGGCTGGGGTGAACAAGGTCTACTCGCTGCCGGAAGGCAGCTTTCAGGCCCTCTACGACATCAACCTAACGATCTGGCCGAGAGAGTATTGCGCCATCATGGGGCCCTCGGGCTCCGGCAAGTCCACCCTGATGAACCTCATGGGCTGTTTGGATCGGCCCAGCTCAGGGCGCTACTGGCTGGACGGCGTGGAAGTCTCTACCCTGACGGATCGGGAGCTGGCCCGGATTCGCAACCAAAAGATCGGCTTTGTCTTCCAGCAGTTTCATCTGCTGCCTGTTCTGACAGCACTGGAAAACGTCATGCTCCCCTTGGCCTATGCCGGGATCCCGGAGCCAGAACAGCGCCGGCGGGCCAAGCAAGCTTTAGAACAAGTGGGCTTGGGGAGCAAACTGCACCAGCGCCCAGCCCAGCTCTCTGGGGGCCAGCAGCAGCGGGTGGCCATTGCCCGGGCCGTCGTCAACCGACCGCAACTGTTGTTGGCTGACGAGCCCACAGGAGCCCTGGACAGCCACACCGGTCAGGAAGTGCTCAACCTTTTTGCCGAGCTCCACCGCCAGGGCATTACCCTTGTCGTGGTTACCCATGACCTGAAAGTGGCCCAGGTCGCCCAGCGCATCATCCGAGTTGCCGATGGGCATTTGCTGGCCTAGGCCGGGATCCAAGGGGGGCCTATCGGGAACGAGCCGGCTTGCGCTAGCCTAAACGCAACTGAGCGCTCGGCAGGATCGGCCCATGAAATTCATCGAAGATATCATCCGATTTTTGGAAACCCGCCTAGAGGAATTCCTCAGGGCCCACCCCGAGATCGAGTTGCAAGCCCTCGACGAGCAGTTGCGCCAGCAGGAAGAAGAAACTCGACGGCTGTTGCAGGAAAGCCGCGCTCAGAAGCAGGCCCTCAGCGAAGCTCTCGCCAAGCTGGGCGAGGAGATCAAGACCTGGCACTTTCGCATCGAAAAAGCTGAGCAGGCCAACCGCCCCGATCTGGCCGAAGGGGCACGCCGACGCGAAGCCGAACTGCTGCAGCAAGGGAGCCGGTTGTTCAACCAAGGGAAGTCCCTAGAGGAGAAAATCCGGCAACTGGAAGCTCTACTGCCGCAAATTGCCCAGCGCCGCCAAGAGGTACAAACCAAGCTACAAGAAGTCAAAGCCGCACAAGCCAAAACTGCCGCCGAGCGGGTTAGCCCCTGGGAAAAGCTGTTTGAGGAGGATAAATTGGAGGAAGAATTTCGTCGGCTGGAGATGCGGCTGGCGGTAGATAAGGAATTGGATGACATGAAGAAAAAGGTGGGGGAACAGCAGCGGCGGTAGCAGCCCGACCTGTGCCCAGAAAAACTTTGTTAACCTCGAATCCAGTTGCAACAGCCAAACCAAAATCAAGCTGGGTGGAACCTATAATTTCAGCTCTCGGTCTTAAGAGCCGGAGCAAAATCGCTTCGGAGACTTGCTCCGCCACCGAACGAGAAGGAAAGCCCCTCTTCTCCACCAAGAGTGATACGCTATTGGGCATGAATGAGTTGTATCTGAATCACCCCACATTTGGTTTGCTCTACAGCCTGTGTCGGGTTGACGAAAGTCAGGCCATCTTCACCACCCTTTATGCTCAAAGGCTCTTTTTTCGGGTTTACTTCAAGCCGCCGGATAACAACGGGGATCCTGCTGCCGTGGAGGAGCTGGTCTTTGATCCGATTAGCCGTAACGAGGCTCGCCAACTCATCGAAGAGCAGATGCGCCTGCTGCGCCGCGCCGCTCGTCAAGACGAGCTAGAACAACTGCAGTTGATCTATAAGCAAACCTTTTCCTAGCGGGGCTCCTTCTGAGAGTCTGGCATGACCTTAGGGCAAGGGTTACGTCCCCCCAGACAGCCGCTTATGGCCACTTCAAACTAGATTAAGACACTTCCCACGCGTCCCTCGCCACTCCCCTCACCCCCAGCCCCTCTCCCTGAGGGAGAGGGGAGTCGAGAATAGCGCCCCGCGTCGCTGGCGCAAACGAAGCCTTGAAATGACGATAAAACCTAAAACTGGGACAGAAAGCGCAGGTCGCTGCTGTAGAACAGCCGGATATCTTGAATGCCGTGTAGGAGCATGGCCATTCGCTCGATGCCGATCCCTGCCGCAAACCCGGTGTAGCGCTCCGGGTCATAGCCCACCGCCTGAAACACATTGGGATCCACCATGCCACAGCCGAAAATCTCCAGCCACTTGGAGCCAAAGCGCACGTCCATCTCGGCGGAAGGCTCGGTGAAGGGAAAATAGCTGGGGCGAAAGCGGGTTTCTCGCTGGCCCAACAGGCGAGTGACGAACTCCTTGAGGGTACCCTTCAGGTCGCAAAAGGTGAGGTTCTCGCCCACCGCCAAAATTTCCATCTGGTGAAATACGGCAGAGTGGGTGGCATCGACGGTATCGCGGCGCATCACTCGCCCGGCATGGACAATGCGCAGCGGCGGCTGGTGCTGCTCCATGTAGCGCACCTGCACCGAAGAGGTTTGGGTGCGCATCAGATAGCCCTTTTCTAGGTAGAGGGTATCCTGCATGTCCCGCGCCGGGTGGTCGGCAGGGGTGTTGAGGGCCTCGAAGTTGTAGTACTCCGTCTCGATCTCCGGGCCGTGCACCACCGTGTAGCCCATCCCCACAAAAATATCCAGCATGCGGTCGATGGTGGCCTGCAAAGGGTGGATCCGCCCCAGAGGCCGACGCGGCCCCGGCATGGTGACATCCAGCCGCTCTGCTTCTAGGCGCTGCAGCAGTTGAGCTTCGCCAAGGGCCTGCTTGCGCTGCTCCAGGCTGGATTGGAGAGACTCTTTGAAGGTGTTGGCCAAAGCGCCAATCGCAGGCCGTTCTTCTGGGGGCAGCTTCCCCATTCCTCCCAAGATCTTGGAGAGCTTGCCCTTTTTGCCCAGGTAGTCGATGCGGAGCTGCTCCAGAGCCTCCAGATCGGCGGCTTGTTCCACTTGGGCAAGCGCCTCACTTTGCAGGGTGAGAAGCTGCTGGCGGAGCGTGTCTTTTGCGTCTTGCATGGGGCCAATTCCAAGGGCAGAAGGGATCCCCGAAGGGCTGAATAAGTCCCTACAAAAGTATCACAGGAGGAAGCCCGGTCTTGACACTCCCCCAACTAAAGTCGAGGGATTCTTACGCAGTCCATAGATGGACTCGCAAAGGCGCTGTCAAGACGCCCCTAGACGGTTCCTAAAGGCAAAGCCTTGAGGTTCCGCTTACTTGTTGACTTACAGCACTGTCCGGGTTTTTCACCGGGGTAGGTGCTTGCTTAGCAACGACTATAGCATTGGCAAGCGACTCAAGTCGCTCAAGGACTACGTCCCGCTAACGCGAACGGGCTTTTCCGCCCCGCACTACTCGCGTCAGCGGCGCGGAGCGCTTAGTACGGGGCTACCAAGCTACTCCACCGTGTTGCAAAGGGCTACCTACTCCTTAATTGGTTGGCGATAGCGGGGCGGAGTCCGTATCTGGCAACAGACACCCCAAAGCATCACACCCTGCCGGCCCCTCTGCTGCCAGGGCGAGGTGGTGGTCATGGCGGGCCAGGGCCGCGAAGAAGTCGTCTGTCCTTCGTCTCGTGTTGACCTCGGCCACCAGCCGCTCGTAGGTGGCCTTGTCGATTTTCTCGAAGGGCAGGCGGGGGAAGGGGGCGTCGAAGCGGGCCAACAGCGCTGCGCTGATGTAGCCCTCGTCGTCGCGGATGGCCTCGTAAATGCGGGATCCCAGCGCTTCGATCTCGTCCTCCCGCAGCTCAAGGGTAGCTGAGGTGTTGTGGGTGGTGTAGTACTTTTGCACCTGCATGTAAAAGTCAAACTGGGCCAGGGCGGAGAAGCGCTCAATCTCAATCTCCTCGGCGCCGGGCAAGTTGGCCCACTCCACCTCCACCGGCAGTTCCACCAGCCACTCGGTACAGCGGGGATCAAAGGGGTCGTTGAGCAGGTTGCCGTTTTCGTCCTTGTCCGACTGGGCGGGCACCACCGAGTAGCCGTAGTCCAGACAGGCGAGGGCCACGGGGTCGTTTTTGGCAAAGGTGATGCGGCGGATGTAGCGCTGGGCCTTGGGCGGGTGCCAGCCGGGCGAGGCGTTGGTGAGCAGGGATTTGGTGCCGGCGGGCTGCACGGTGGTGCAGCGGTTGGGACGGCGCAACCCGTGGCGGTCGCAGTAGTCCCAGACCACGCGGTGGACAACTTCCTTCCAAAAGCTGAGGTATTCCTGCTCCTGCTGCTTGAACTCCCGCCCCAGGGGCGTATCCGGCCTCCCTTCTTGCCACCAGCGCAGCCAGTCTACCCCAAAGGCTTTGACGCAAAAGTCAAACAGACCGGTAAACGAGACGCCGACGATGGGATCCCACTCCCGCGAGCGCTGGAAGCGAGGCTCGACAAAGCGATGGTGCAATAGCGCCGCCACCGTCAGGGCCCCGGCTGTGAAGGCCTCCTCTTGCTCCTGGCGGTTGTGGGGATCCAGCCGGTTGAGGTGGATCTCAGCCAGGTTGCAGTGGAAGTCGCATCCAATGATCTCGCCGCAAGGGTTTAACCCATACCGCCGCAGCCGGTGCTCCAGTTCAGCCTCCGGCAGGGTTGGCCAGTGGTGTTTTAGCCAGCGTCGAGCTTCCTCTGGGCCTTGGGAAGCATAGATGTTGAGGAAGGTCTGTTTCAATTCTGGAGTGGCGAGCAGGTCGGCATTGGCCCGCGCCACAGCTTCCCCCGCCCACTGGATGGCTCCCTCGCCGGAGTAAAACTGCTTGCGCACCGCCGCAATGCACTCTTCTCGCGTTGGCTTGCGGTGGAACACGCGCGTGTGGTTGGCCATGCGCAGGGCATCCCGCTCCGGGTCAATTCTCCAGTTGCCCTGCTCGTCCTGCTGCCAGAGGTTGTCCTTGGCGCTGGATCCCAGCTCGTCGTCGGCGGCAAATTGGCGCATGCCCGCGCTGTTGTGGGTGAGATAGCCATTGCAGTAAAAGCAATGGGCCTCTTCGACTTCAATGTCGTAGGTTCGTACCCAGTCATGGCTGCCTAGGCCCTTAACTGTAACGGGGATATCCAAATCCAACCCCGACTCAGCCAAGTATCGTTCATAGTTGGCTTCGACCGACCGAGCTCCTTGGCAGCCCATGCCGCGCATCTCAGTGTAGCTGTATACTTCCTGCAGCAGGGAACCCGGAATCGTAAAGCCATGCATCTCCAGCCCTTGGGGCAACTTCCCTTTAGCTGAGTAGGGAGCCACCAAGGCGTTGTACCGATCCTTGAACGCCGGTAGGGTAAGGCTGTATTGAACCTGCCAGTTCTCCTGCTGGGGGGGGAGGATTTTGAGTCGGCCTGCAATACCCAGACTGGAGAGAACAGCCGCCACTTGCAGGGCAAAGGAGCGGTGGACAGTTGTCAGCAATTGGGGGGGATGACTACGGGTTGACCCATCGCTGTCGATAAGGCCTGCCAGGTAAGCTGACCGTACCTCAACGGTGCCGCGCAGGATAAAGTCGGGAACTTGCAGGGGTTGCTTTGGTTTCTTGATGTGCCGCTCGAAATACTCCGCCAGCGGGATGCAGGAACACACAAACTTTGCCCTGTTCTCCCCTGGCCCATAGCTGCAGGTAGCTGTCAGCCCGAAGGCGGCTAGCGCCTGCTCCAGCTTTGCTTGGAGACGGGAAAGCAGCTCGGGATCCAGGGTATTGGCACTCCACTCCAGGTGACCGTAGGGCTTGCCGTGGAGATCGCGCCCCAGCGCAACATACCCATCCCCCTGGGTAAACCCAATGAGCCAGGCCACCTCTGGTGTCAGGGGCGGGATGTGCAGGGGCTTTGCGGTGGGGCTTTGTCTTGGACGAGGTGCCGTAAAGTCCTCAGGGAGGTGGGTAATGGTGCCGGGGAGAACTTGGGTGTTGTGCAGCAGACGATCCCCCTCGACTAACTCGTGGGTACTTTTCCATGCGATGTTCCCCCGAGCGTCTGCCAAAACCGCATGGCGGTGGTTCAAAGTTGAAAAGAAAGGAAGGGCATTGGTCTCTATTTCGTAAACTTCTTGGATCCCTTGGTCAAACTTGTTGACCACCCGACGAAACCCAAGAGGGGTCTGAACCCAATCGCCTACCTGCACATCCTTGATGGGCACCAGACCTTGTGAGGTGTGCACCAAGGCGTTTTCAGGTAAGCACCGCCGAATGTTCCCCGCCACAATCGTCACCGCCGCCTCGTCGATGAGCAGGCAGCACTCCACCGAGTTCAGTTGTCTGCCCACCGCTTTGTTGAGGATGGCGGCACAGCGCTCGTAGAGGCCGGGCAGCTTGATGGGGTTGGCCACCCCCCCAAACCCCTGTAGCCGCTCGCCGGCAGGGCGGACATCGCTCAAGTCCACCGTCACCTGGACCTCGCCGCCCAAGCTGGGATCCGCCGCCAGCTCCAGCAGCGCCTGGTAGGACTCCACCCAGCCCCGCCGGCTATCCCCCACCTGGATATACACCCGGGATCCCTGCCGCTGGATGCGGGTGTGCTCCTGCCGCTGCTCTCGGGGCGTGGCGCCGAGGGATCCCACCACCTGTACCTGCAGGCGGTTGAGGATGGGGGGCAAGCGGTTGATGAACTGGGGCTCCAGCACCGCCCCCGTGCCGCAGCCCATCATGGCCAGATCCATCATCAGGCCAAAAGAGCGCCAGTCCACCACGGTGGTGCTGGTGCAGTTGTAGGCGCCAGAGTAGTTTTCCGGCTTCTGGATCCAGTCGGTGCCCATCACCCACAGGGCCCGGCCCGAGATCAAAGCTTTCAACTGCCGCTGCAGACGTTCCACCAGCTCCCGCTCCTGGGGAGTGAAGCGTCCTAGGCGGGCAATGTCGGCCAGGGTGCGATCGCAGACGTCGCTCCAGGTCTCGCGGCTGCCATCCGGGCGCCGCCGACTGTAGGTGCGGTAGAACACTGGAGCGGCCGTCGGAGCTGTTGCTGGGAACTCGCCCCCAGAATCTAGCGCTTGCCCTTGTAGCAAGGGCACCGCTTTGCTCTGTTCGCTTGAGCGGGACGAAATCGACACCATAGCCACACCCCTCCTGCAAAGCTGCCCGTGGAGCCCGACGAAACTGGCTTTTTGTTTTGATTTTCCTTGCCGGCCAGGGCTGTCCCAGAGGAGTTGCCCGACCCGCCGGCCATCCAAATGCCCAACTAGGCTATCACAATCGTCAAGGGGCAGGGGGTGTCGTGTGCTCTGGCTGTCTTCCCCAGCTCCCCCAAGGTGGGAGGATCCGTTACCAAGGCCTGGAAAGGGCTAGAGTGGAAAGGAAGGGATCCCCAGACAGAAGGGTTGCCTGCCGTCTTAAAACTGCGCCCTCCTGGGCAAAAAGCTGTGTAGGGAGTTGAAGGCCATGACCAGTCGCCTGCGCATCGGTAGCTTGTGGGGGATCCCCTTTTTCATCGACTACACCTGGTTTCCGGCGGCTCTGTTGCTGGTGCTCTCCTACGGCGTGGTGACGGCGCTGGGGCTGTTTCTCTCCTTGCTGGCCCATGAGCTGGCCCACAGCCTGGTGGCCCGCGCTTACGGAGTAAGGGTTAACTCCATTACCCTGTTTATTTTTGGGGGCATGGCAGCGATTGAGCGGGAAGTCCCCCGTCCCCTCGGCGCTTTTTGCGTGGCGGTGGCAGGTCCCCTCCTCAGCCTGGGCCTGTTCCTCATCTTCAGCCTGGCCCGGGCTTGGGCTGTGCCGGAGTCGATGCTGGCCTCAACCCTCACCAACTTGGCTGCCATCAACTTGACGATTGCCCTGTTTAATCTGCTGCCGGGACTGCCTCTGGATGGAGGGCAAATGCTCAAGGCGGCCATCTGGGGTTGGACAGGGGATCGCCAACAGGGCATGATCTGGGCGGCTCGGGCCGGACAATTTGTCGGCTTTGGCCTGTTGGGGCTAGGGTTGTTGGCGGTCTTTGCTGGCAGCCTGAATGGCCTCTGGCTGGGACTGATTGGACTGTTTATTTTGAACACCGCCCGCCGCTACAGCCAGTATGCCCAGCTCCAGCAGGTGTTGGCCCGCCTGAAGGCTGCCGATGTGATGACCCGCCAGTTTCGGGTGTTGGATGCCAACATGAGCCTGCGGGAGTTTGTGGATCGCTACCTGGTGCCCTCTTCCCTCAAGCCGGAAGCCCCAGCTCAGCCAGCAGAGATTTATTTCGCCGAGGAAGACGGCCGCTACCGCGGGTTGGTCAGGCCAGAACTGCTCAACGACATCGAGCGCAGCCAGTGGGATCGCCTCACCCTCAAGGCCATTCTCAAGCCGATGGAGCAACTGCAGGGGGTACGAGAGGAGACCCCCATCCCCCAGGTGATTCAGATGATGCGCCAGGCAGAACCGCGCCGCATTTTGGTCTTCACGCCCAGCGGTGCCATTGCCGGCTTGATCGATCGGGGCGATGTGGTGGCCATGGCTGCCCGGCAGTTGGGGGTTCTGCTGCCCCAAGAGGTGGTGCAACGGGTGCGAGACAGCCAAGAGTGGCCCCCTGGATTTCAGGTGGAGGACAATCTGGCCGGCGAGGGATCCCCCAGTCTCTCTTGGCAGGGATCCCCAGATCTGCACAACGAGCCTTAAATGCCAAGAAAAGTAGTCTCAAATGCTATTTCGCGGCGACCTTTTCCCTCTATAATTAAGAGTGTTCTCTATTAGTTAAGAATTTTGAATCGCGCTCCTCGTCTTTTGCCCGCCTACACCCACCGACTGAGCAATGGGCTAGGCGTCATCCTTCATCCCATCCCGATTGCCGATTCTGTTACTGTTGATGTCTGGGTACGGGCAGGTGCACGCCATGAGCTGCCGGAGTGCCTGGGCATCTCCCATTTTCTGGAACACATGGTGTTTAAGGGCAGCGAGCGTTTGGCCCCCGGTGAGTTGGACTGGGCCGTTGAAGGACGGGGGGGAGTTACCAATGCGGCCACCAGCCAAGACTACACCCACTACTACATTACGGTGGCCGCTGCCGACCTGGCCGATACCTTGCCTTACCTGGCAGAGGTGGTTTTGCGGGCCGGGATCCCGGATCAGGAGTTTGAGCGGGAGCGGCAGGTGGTCCTGGAGGAAATTCGCCGCGCCGCCGACAACCCCGACTACACCGCCTATCAGCTTCTGATGGAGACCGCCTACGGGGAGCACCCTTATGCACGACCGGTGTTGGGCACGCCAGAAAGCCTGATGCAACTGACTCCTGAGCTGCTGCGCGCCTACCACCGCGGCTGGTATCGGCCTGAATCCATGACGGTGGTGGTGACGGGTGGCCTCGAACCTGAAAAGGCGCTGGCTTTGGTGGAGGAGCAGTTTGGTGGCTCTGCCGCCGGGCCGGCAGCGGTCAGCCCCCCCATGCCGCCGCAGCCTCGTCCCCAAGGGATCCTGCGCCGGGAGAGCACCCATGTCCGCTTGGAGCAAGCCCGCCTGAAATTGGCCTGGCCCACCGTCGGCATTGACGATTGGCAAGAGGCCTGTGGCTTGGAGATGTTGGCTTCTGTGCTGGGAGATGGCCGTACTTCGCGGCTGGTTCATCTGCTGCGGGAACAGCGGGGCTGGGTGAGGGCCATTGGCTGTTCTTCGCTGGTGCTGAAGGAGGGAGGGCTTTTTTGTATCAGTGCCCAACTGGAGCCGGAGGATGTGGCGCGGGTGGAGGCGACCATCCTGCACGAGATTGAAAAGTTACAGCAGGATGGCATCGGCCAAGCGGAGTTGGATCGCACCCGACGTATGCTCACCCATGAGTTCTTGTTCTCCGCCGAGTCTCCCAGTCAACTGGCGAGTATCTATGGCTACTACGAGACGCTGAGTGGGGTGCAACGCATTCAAGAGTACCTGGAGTTGTTGCAATCTTTTACCCCGGCTCAGCTCCGGGAACTGGCCCAGCAATACTTGTCTCCGGAAGCTCATGTGGTCACCCTTCTCAAGCCAACTGCTCTGGATCCGGCGGCAGTCTCGGAGCTGCAACTGGCTTGTCGTTGAGCGCTACCTCGACGCCCCAGACCCTTGATTTTCGGATTTTGGACGGGGATCCCTTGCCTGCATGAACGCTACCCTGTTTGCCACCCAACGTGGCCGTCTACAGCGCGTCCTTTTGGCCAATGGCCTCACGCTGTTGCTGGGCCAGAACCCAACGGTGGAGATCTTGGCGGCCCACTGCTTTTTCCGCGGCGGCAGCCGGTCAGAGCGACCGCAGCAGGCGGGGGTGAGCCACTTGACGGCGGCTGTCCTCACCAAAGGGACACATCGGCACAACTCTCAGGCCATTGCCGCTTGGGTGGAATCGCTGGGAGCCTCGCTGGGGGTGGACAGCTCTGCCGACTGTTTCGAGGTCAGCCTGCGCTGTGTGGCTGCGGATTTTCCTGAGCTGCTGGGGTTGCTGGCGGAGCTCCTGCGGGATCCCAGCTTTCCCGAGGCGGAGGTGGCGCGGGAGCGGGATTTGATGCTGCAGGCCATTCGCGCCCAACAGGAACGGCCCTTCAGCTTGGCTTTTGATCGGGTGCGGCAAGCCCTCTACGGGGATCACCCCTACGCCCTACCGGGGCTGGGACGGCTGGAGACGGTGGGATCCCTGACCCGCGAGGATTTGGTAGCCTATCATGCGGCCCACTGTCGTCCCGATGGAATGGTGATGGTGGTGATCGGCCCAGAGCCGCCGGAGCAGATGGCTGCCCAAGTGGAAGCTGCTTTGGGAGACTGGGTTGTTCCCGGCCCCTCTCCAAAAGACCTGGATCTTCCCCTACCCCCTCTGAGGGAGCCGCAACTGCTGAAGCTGCCCCAGCCCACCCAGCAGACGACCCTCTTGATCGGCTTTCGCGGATCCCCTGCGGCTTCTGCGGATTATCCAGCCCTGAAATTGCTGGCCACCTACCTGGGCAGCGGTCTGTCCAGCCGCCTGTTTGTGGAGCTGCGGGAGCGCTGCGGCCTGGCCTATGAGGTCTCGGCTTTTTTTGCCACCCGTCGGGATCCCGCTCCTTTTGGGGTTTATATGGGCACTGCGGCGGAGAACACCCAGGTAGCCCTGGAGCGCCTGCAGGCAGAAATCCACCGTCTGCAGGCCAATCCGCTCCCCCCAGAAGAGATAGAAATGGCCCAGCGCAAGCTATTGGGCCAATACGCCCTCAGCAAACAAACCAATGCCCAAGTGGCGCAACTGGCCGGCTGGTACGAGATTTTGGGCTTGGGCATGGAGTTCGACCAGCAGTACTTGCAAGAGGTCAGGCAGCTCACCCCAGAGCAGCTCCATCAAGCTGCGAAAACCTATCTGACCAACCCGGCCATTGCCCTGGTGGGGCCGGAAGCTGCCTTGGCAGAAGTTGAGCTGGTGTTTTGATTAAAATTCCGAGCCAGAAAGGGGACTCCGTCTTGCATGGGCAGTTGGAAAAGGGGTTTTCCTTTGCGTTTTGCCTCTACCGGCGTCCTTTTCGGCAGCCCTTGCGCACCCGCTACGGCCTATGGTCTGTCCGCGAAGGGATCCTGATCCGGCTGACGGATCTGGAGACGGGTCAGCAGGGCTATGGGGAGATTGCTCCCCTCCCCTGGTTGGGCAGCGAGACTTTGGAGCAAGCGCTGGCGTTTTGCCAGCAGTTGCCGGCTGAGCTATCCGAGGTGCAGATTGAAGGGATCCCAGCAACTCTGCCCGCCACTCGCTTTGGCTTGGAATGCGCCTGGCTGGCCTGTCGGGATCCCGGCTGGCTGGCCAGGGATCTCTACGGGCTTGCTTTCTGCGGACTTGCTCTTTGTGGGCTTTTTAGGAAAACTGCACCCCCAGGTTCCTAGCTCAACTACTAGCTTGACTTTACAGGCAGTTAAGACTCGGCTCATGTATCCTACCTCTACCACTTCTTGTAGGGCAGGAACTTACCAGACATGATCACTTTAACGCGATCTCCTTTAGGGTCTTCTTCCTTTTGTATATCTAAGGTAAAGTCAATAGCGCTCATAATCCCATCGCCAAACTTCTCATGAATTACTGCTTTTATTGGCATGCCATATACCTGTACAATCTCGTAGAAGCGATAGATCAAAGGATCTGTCGGCACCACTGGCCCTAGACCTTTCAGTGGGCATTCAGTCAATTCTTTTGCTACAACAGCGTCCAGTTCTAAGATCTCAGTAATTTTTTTCGCTTCTTCTAAAGAGGCGCTTGCCTGACGATAAAAAACCGCTGCAATCCACACCTCATCTCGGCCTATCCTCTGCTCTAAATCAGCAAAGGTTAGCCCCTTCTCAGCTTTAGCGGCCAATAGCTTCTTAGTAATCTCTGGGATGGTTGTGCTCATTGTAGCCTCCTAAATTTCAGATGTATCGGCTTCGTGAAAGCTCCTACTACAGTTTATTCCTCAAACCCGGATCCGTGATTCCTCAACAGCACGAGTTTCTTGAGAAAGGTGATGTTCCATAGCTGCCTTGAGAGCATGATAGCCTGGCTGCTGATCTAAGCTGTCTCGATGGCGAGGACGGGTAAACGGGACATCTAGAATCTGAGCAATGCGAGCCTCTGGCCCCCGAGTCATCATGACAATTCGATCCGACAGCAACAGTGCTTCTTCAATGCTGTGGGTAATCAAGATGACAGTTTTCCGTTGTGACTCCCAAATTCGCTCAACTTCATCCTGAAGGAATCCTCGCGTCAGGGCATCTAAAGCGCCAAATGGCTCATCCATGAGCAAAATTTGTGGATCAGTTGCCAGAGCTCGAGCAATTGCTACCCGCTGCTTCATCCCTCCAGATAATTCGTGAGGATATTTCTTTTCTGCCCCCCGCAACCCTACTAGGTCTATGAAAGATTGTACCAACTGCTTCTGCTGAGCCAAAGTCATCTGCGGGTGTACAGTTTCGACAGCAAAACGGATGTTTTCTCCTACTGTCATCCAGGGCATAAGAGCATAGTTTTGAAAGACAATGCCACGATCAGATCCGGGGGAATGAACCTCTTGACCATTGATCAATACTTGTCCAGTAGAGGGCTGTGAGAGACCTGCAATGATATTAAGCAATGTCGACTTACCACAACCAGAAGGACCGATAATCGAGACAAAAGTGTTGGCTTCTACCACTAAATCGATGGGTGCAAGAGCGACGTAATCAACCGAAGCACGACCAATGAGCCGATCCATAAAGCCACGACGACCGGGGTAGATCTTGGTGACTTGGCGCAACTGCAACTGCGGAATCCGCTCCAAGCCAGCAGAACTCGAGGTATAGGAAGGAGAAGTAACTTTCATGACCTCACCCAAAATGCGACCCAACGTTGCAACAATACAAACAACCAATCTAGCAGAAGACCCACAACACCGATAACAACAATTGCAGTAATGATACTGGTAATTTGAAGGTTATTCCATTCGTTCCAGATAAAATAACCCAGGCCAGTACCTCCCACCAGAATTTCGGCAGCTACGATTACCAGCCAGGCAATACCGATGCTGATGCGCAAGCCGGTTATGATGCTTGGCGCTGCTGCAGGCAGAATTACCTTAAGGATAGTACGCCAACGGGACGCCCCTAAAGAGCGAGCCACATCCAAGTAAGCTCGATCCACATTACTTACCCCAAACTTAGTATTAATTAGGGTGGGCCAAATGCTAGTAATAGCAATGACAAACAAGGCGGCGCTTTCTGAGCTTTTCAGAATGCCTAAACCCAGAGGCAGCCACGCTAGTGGTGAAACTGGCTTTAGCAACTGAATGTAGGGATCAATTGCCCGTGAAGTCACCTCCGAAAGACCCACCAGTACTCCAAGAGGGATGGCGATCAAGGAGCCAATGGTAAATCCAATCGCCACTCGCTGTAAGCTTGCCAGCAGATGCCAACCAATGCCTCTATCGTTAGGGCCATAATCGTAAAAGGGATCCGAAACCCACCCCCAAATAGTTACCAAGGTTCTACTGGCAGGGGGAATTAATGGAGAAAATACTCCGCCGCGTGCTCCGGCCTCCCAAACTACCAAAATCAAAAGCAAAGAGATCATAAACAAAGCAAATGCCTGCCGATTAGTACCCGGTAGGATCGAACGAATCCATCGCCCTGGCATAGCGGGAAGAAAGGACATTGTACCTCCAACGGGTTAAGGAAAAAATCTAGAGAAAATTTTAGTGCAATGGGATCGTCATCAACTGTTCAGTTTAAACAGATGGGATCCCTATCTGAGGGTCTAAACCCCAAACTTCTCGATTTGAGCTTGAATGTAAGCGACAGGATTACTAGGATCGAAGGTATCAAACTTCAGGGTTTCAACCCTTAGGTTTTCGGTAGGCGGGTTTTGTCCTAGCTCTCGAGCCAGCTCACGGGCCAAGTCTGTCAGGAAGATATCCTGAGTGATCTGAGGATAATCTGCGTCCGCCTCTGATAGGAGATTCCAGCGCACCAATTGGCTAATGATCCAGTAAGCAAAGCTCTGCCAGGGGTAGGGATCAAAATCAATCCGATTAGGAATGTTGAAGCTATTGCCTAACCCATCCTCAAATTGACCCGTCAGCACGGCAGTCACCACCGCCTCTGGCTGATTCAGAAACTCCCGCGGAGAAATAGCCTTGGCGATCTCGGCTCGATTTCCTGACTGGCTGGCATAGCTGGCTGCGTCGATGATCGCTTTGTTCACTGCTCGGAAGGTGTTTGAGTTCGCATCAATCCAGCTTTGACCAGCAGCGAAAACACAGCAGGGATGTCCTGGCCAAAGATCTTTACTCAGCATATGGATAAAGCCTACTCCCTCAAACACCGCCCGTTGGTTAAACGGGTCTGGCATCAACATGGCATCGATATCCCCTACCGCCATGCGAGCTACACTATCCGGCGGCGGCACAGGGTTAATCTGTACATCGGTGTCGGGATTGAGACCTCCGACAGCTAGGTAGTAGCGTAGCAGTAGGTTATGCATTGAGTATGGAAAGGGAACGCCGATTGTGAAACCTTTGAAGTCAGCAGGGCCTTTCACAGTGTTTTTGTACTTGTTGGCAATGGTAATGGCCTGGCCGTTGATGTTCTCGAGGCTAGCCACCCTAATCGGGAAAGCTGTAGATCCTAGGCCCAAGGTAATGGCAATAGGCATTGGGGAGAGCATGTGATAAGCATCTAATTCTCCGGCGATGGCAGAATCCCGCACCGCAACCCAACTAGGCATTTTCACCAACTGCACATTCAACCCATGCTTCTCATAGAACTTCAGGGGCTTGGCCATGATGATCGGGGTGGCACAGGTAATGGGAATAAACCCAATTCTCAGATCCGTTTTCTCAAGGGATCCCTGAGCTTGAACAGACAGTTCCTGTTGTCCTTGAGTGGCTGCCAACCCAATCACTGAAGCTGCCACCAACACCTGAGTCAAAAAACGCCGCCGCGAATAAGACCCTGTCCGAAGGGTATCCGTAAAAAATTCGGCTGCCTGAGGTCCAAAAGCCGCTACCATCGCTTGATCTAGACCGCCCGCTTGCCAAATCAGCTCCCGTAAAATTGGCTCCTTTTCTGGGTTACGCCGACTAAAGCGCTCCAAGACCAGCGTCTCTAGCATCTCAGTGCGGCTGATCTGATCCGCAAGCTTCAACACCTGCGGCCGATAAACTCCCATCTTGATTAAGTCATCCGCCAGATCCGCTGGACTTTGTGGCATGGAAGCAAGGAATTCACTGTGATCCTGTGGAGCATGTGAACCACCACAGGGACACCGTTGTGAGTCAAGGGTGAAGACTTTGTCAGTGGAAAACTGCATAGAGCCTCTCTCTTCTGCCAAAAGAGTGAACCAACGCTTCTTTCCTCACCTCAATCGTAGTAAGGAGATACTCAGTGAAAGTTACGTTATGTCTTCAACTTGATTCTGTAGCTTCAACTACAGTAAGAACATGGGCCTAGCTGTCTTACTTGCAGCATCTCTCTAGGCTCTGAGATTCCTTCTTTACCCGTAGCTCCTTATCCGGACGATCCTCAAAGGCAGAGAAAAACGTGCTGAGCTTCGAGTTTTGCCTCTACCGGCGTCCTTTTCGGCAGCCCTTGCGCACCCGCTACGGCCTATGGTCTGTCCGCGAAGGGATCCTGATCCGGCTGACGGATCTGGAGACGGGTCAGCAGGGCTATGGGGAGATTGCTCCCCTCCCCTGGTTGGGCAGCGAGACTTTGGAGCAAGCGCTGGCGTTTTGCCAGCAGTTGCCGGCTGAGCTATCCGAGGTGCAGATTGAAGGGATCCCAGCAACTCTGCCCGCCACTCGCTTTGGCTTGGAATGCGCCTGGCTGGCCTGTCGGGATCCCGGCTGGCTGGCCAGGGATCTCTCGGGGCTTGCGTTTTGTGGGCTTTTGGGAAAAGCCGTCCCCGTAGGTTCCTACCCGGTTTACAAAGGCAAGGTGGGGGTGGATGCCTTTGAGCAGGAGTGGAAAAAGCTAGCAAGCTGGCTGGAGCAACTGCCGCCCGGAGCCCGGCTGCGCCTGGATGCCAACGGGGGGCTGACCCTAGCCGAGGCGCGGCGCTGGCTGGCCCTCTGCGACCAGCTCAATCAGGAGTGGCCGGGCAAGATCGAGTTTTTCGAGCAGCCTCTGCCCCCGGAGCAGCACGCTGACTTGATCCAACTGAGCCGCGAGTTTCAAACTCCCCTTGCTCTGGATGAGTCAGTGGCCGGCCTGGAGCAGTTGCAAGCTGTCCACCGGTCGGGCTGGCAAGGGATCCTGGTGGTCAAGCCCTCTTTGGTCGGATCCGGTCTTGCCCTGAGGGACTACCTCAGCCAACACCCGGGCTTGGATCTGGTGTTTTCCTCGGCCCTGGAAACCCCTATTGGCGCTTGGCACGGCCTAGTTTGGGCGGGATCCCTGCAGGCAAAAACAGCCCATCCCAGAGCCTTGGGATGGGGGGTGGGGGAGTTTTTCCCAGAGTGGGATCCCGTTCAATTGGGCGCGATCTCGGCGTCGGAGCGGGCAGCCCTGATGCAGGCGGTGTGGGAGCGCCACAGCCGGCCCTAGACTGCAGCAGCCTGCTGTTTGGCATGTTCCTGCCGCAGGTAGGCCTGGATAAAGTGCATCAGCTCCTCCGGTTCGCCATTCATAAACGCCTCGACATTGTAGGTTTCGGCGTTGGTGCGGTGGTCTTTGATCAACTTGTAAGGATCGAAGGTGTAGGTGCGGATCCGGCCCCCAAAGCCCTGGGTCACCATTTCGCCGCGGATCTCGGCCAGCTTTTGCCGGCGCTTCTCCTCCTCCAATTCGATGAGCTTCGCCTTCAGGATCTGGATGGCCCGCTCCTTATTTTGCAGTTGGGAACGCTCCTCGGTGCAGCGCACGGCAATGCCGGTGGGCTTGTGGATGACACGCACCGCCGTTTCCACCTTGTTGACGTTTTGGCCGCCTGCCCCGCCGGAACGAGAAGTCTCGAACTCCAGATCCTCCATCCTCAGCTCGAACTCATTCTCTTCCTCCAGGATGGGCATGACCTCGACGCCGGCAAAGCTGGTCTGGCGCTTGCCGTTGGCGTTGAAGGGGCTGATGCGCTCCATGCGGTGGTTGCCCTTCTCGGCGGAAAGATACCCATAGGCGTAGGGCCCCTCGATCAACAGGGTGGCCGACTTGATGCCGGCCTCTGCCCCTTCCGAGTATTCCGAGAGGCTGACCTTGTAGCCCTGGTTTTCCGCCCAGCGGGTGTACATCTTCAGGAGCATCGCTGCCCAGTCTTGAGCGTCGGTTCCCCCCGCGCCGGCGGTAATGGTGAGGATGGCGCCGTTTTTGTCGTAGGGGCCGGAAAGCAGTTGCCGCAGCTCCCATTGGCCGAGCTCCCGCTCCACCGCCGCCAGGGATCCGGACACTTCCGCCAACAGCTCCGGGTCGGGATCCTCTTGCAACAGCTCCAGGGCGCTGGTGGCATCTTCCAGGCGATCCTTCCAGCGGTGGACTTGATCCCAGGAGGCCTTGAGGCTGTTGAGCTGTTGCAGGTGGCGGCGGGCCGCCTCGGCATCGTTCCAAAACTGCGGCTGCGCCGCCTCTTGCTCCAAAATGGCGATCTGTTGCTCTAGGCGGGGCAGGTCAAAGATAGTCCTGAGCACTGCTCAGGCGCGAGGTGAGCGATTCTAGGGTGCGTCTCAGATCGGCCAGTTCCATAGAGAGCATCAAGCTGCGCATCGGCTCCCATCCTAGCCTGTAGGCTAGCAATTCAACCAAGGGATCCAGCTCTTTTGCAGGTTTGCTGCAACACCGTGAACCGCATTCCTGGCCAATTGGGTGATCCCGCGCCGGCTCTAGGAGGCGACAGGGCGGCCTTAGGCGATGGCTTTTGCCGAAGGATCCCTGTCGAAGCACCTCAAGCCCGTAGCAGAATGGAAAATCTTGTTTCGGAGGCCGCTATGCTGAGGGTCTTTTCCTTGCTTTCCGGACTGGTTCTGGCCGGGGGTGTGGCTGCTCTGGCCATCACCAATCCCACCCCGGAAGCGTACAGGGCCTACGCAGGGGAACAGTTGGCTGCCTATGCCACGCGGGAATACTGCGCCCAGCTCCCGGCTTTTTTGCCCACCCTCATTGAGGAATGTCACGCCCTTGTGCAAGAGCTGCAACCGGAGTTGGCAGAGCTGTTCCTGCACCAGACCCGCCGGCAAAACTTCATCCTCTTCAGCCTCTACAGCACCGATTTGTCGTTGCTTAACTTTGGCCCGCTGGGGATCTCTTTGCCCACCTACCACTTCCAAACTCTGGCGGTGGCAGGGCAGTTTTACACCTACGAGATCCGCGAGGGCCAGACCACTCCCAAAAAAGGCTAAACCTGGGCCCGCTCCAAGAGGGCTTGCAACTCCTCCAGAGCCGCCTGGGCCGACTGGGCCTGCTGGTAAAGGGATTGCACCATCTCGGCGCTGGCCTGGGCTGATTGCAGGGTGGATTGGCTTTGGCGTTGGATGCGCTCTGCCAAGCCGCGGATGCGGTTGCTGGCTTCGGTGGTGCGCCCTGCCAATTTGCGAATCTCCTGGGCAATGGCGCCAAAACCGCCACCTCCGCCGCTGCGGTTGGCCTCCACAGCCGCATTAAAGGAGAGCAGGCGAATATAGCCCGCCACCTCTACGATCAAGTCAACGATGGTGTTGATTTCTTTGAGCTCGCGGGAGAGCTCCTGGTTGCTGTCGGCAATTTCCTGAGATAGACGGCGAACGGCCTCTACTCCGGCAAAGGTGGCGGCAAAGGTGGATTTGCCCTTCTCCGAGAGCACCGAGCTGATCTCGATGATGCGGGCGTTGAGGCGGGCCAGTTCTTCGGAGCGCTGCTGGGCCTGGCGCCGCTCCCGATCTAGAGCGATGTTCTGGCTGAGGATCTCGGCCTTTTGCCGCTCCAGATCGCGGGCATACTGAAGGCTGCGGTTTTTCTCTTGCTCCAGCTCGGCCAAGATCCGTTGCATCTCCTCCTGCTGTTCTTGCAGCTTCCGCTGCGTGGCCAGATGCACCTGCGACTGGGCCACCAACAACACCGGCACATCCAAAAGGCGGTAGTCCTGGGAACCAACTTGTACCACCACCGGGTCGTAGATGGTCTCCTGGGGCCGCTGGAAGGCCTGGCTGGCCGCCGCGATGACATCGCAGTCGCCGGGGAGCAGCAAAAAGCCCCGTCCGTGGAACTCCACCATGGAGCTGATGGGCCGCTTCAAAAACACGTCTAGGCCATAGGGCTTGCTCAGCATCCACTCCAAAATGGCGCGGCGGGTCAACATCCCCTGCACCCGCGACCGCTCATCCAGCACGATGACCCCCGAAAGGCTGGGATCATCTTCTAGGCGGCGCACCACGTTCTCGCAGGTGGTGGACTCGCTCACCTGAAAGTCGACCAGAGCCAGATCGCGCAGCTTGGTGTTGATCGAGAGGGTGGGAGTGGGCGGATTGGTCAGGGTAGCCATCACAGGGATCCTCGGCGCGGGTTGGGCAGAGACAAGTGGCCAAGAATGTGCTATGTATAGAGGAGCACAGAGGCAGAGCTCTGCTCGCCTTTCCAGCGAACCGGTGGCAAACAGAGCCGGCCACCCTTAGTTTGGCTTGAGATCTTGTCTGCTGGCTACAAGCCTATACGGGATTGTGCGGAGAGATCCTCTTTCTTTATTTATTTGTGCTTTATTGGTGGGCAGGCGAGGAACCTGTTCTGAACCCAGGGGCTAAGGGGATCTGGGGTTAGCGAGCCTCTTGATAGCGGTGGTAGATCTCCAGGATTTCGCCGCGCCCGTGCTTAAAAGCTGCCACCACGTGGGGATCGAAGTGGCTGCCGCTGTTGTTTTCCACAAAGCGAAAGATCTCGTCTAGATCCCAGGCTGCTTTGTAGGGGCGGCGGCTGGCCAAGGCGTCGAACACGTCGGCCAAAGCCACAATCCGCCCTTCCAGCGGGATCCCTTCGCCCTTGAGGCCCCGCGGGTAGCCGCTGCCATCGAACTTTTCGTGGTGGGTGAGGGCAATGATGGCGCTTTTTTTCATCAGCTCCGAGTCGGACTTGCTGAGGATCTCGTAGCCAATCTCAGGGTGGCGGTTCATGATCAGGCGCTCTTCAGAGGTGAGGGGGCCTGGCTTTTGCAAGATGGCATCCGGGATCCCAATTTTGCCCACATCGTGCAGGGGGCTGGCGTAGAAAATCAGCTCCTGTTCTCGGCTGGAGAGGCCCAACTCTTTGGCGAGAATGCGGGAATAATGGCTCATCCGCTTGAGGTGAAACGAGGTGTCTTGATCCCGGTATTCGGCAGCCTGGGCCAGACAGAAAATCGTTTCCAGGTGAGCGGCTTTCAGCTCTTCCCGCAAGCGCACATTTTGATAGGCAACCGCCGCCTGGGAAGCCAGGGCTTCGGCCACCCGGACTTCCAACTCAGAAAACGGCTGGCTCCAGTCAGCCACCTGGTTGGGCGCTGGGTCAGCAGGGCGATCCGGCCTGAGACGGTTCAAGAGTTGCAGGGCGCCGAGGATGTTTCCTGAGGGATCCCGCAGCGGCACCGTGAGCAAAGAGCGGGTGCGGTAGCCGGTTTGCTGATCTACTTGGGAGTTGAAGGCATAGGGCAAGCCCGGTGGCAAGCGATAGACGTCCGGCAAGTTCAAGCTCTCCCCAGTGAGCACCACATAGCCCACAATGCTGGAAGGAGTGAGGGGCAGGCGCAGATCCTGCAGCTCCTCGTTGCGGTTGACCACGAAAAAGCGCAACTCTTCTCCCTCCCGGATGAACAAGCTGGCGCCATCACAGCAGGTCAGCTCGCGGGCTTGGGCGACAATCAGTTCCAGCAGGCGCCTGAGATCCGTTTCCGAAGAAAGGGCGATCCCCACTTGAATGAGGCGTTGGCTGAGACGCAGGGCATCTGGGGTATCAAACCCGGTTTCGCGGGGGTGAAGGTCGAAGGGGGTGGCCAGGTGGGTCACGGTTGGTTCTCCATGGCAGAGTTTGGCAGCAGCGCGTTCACAATAGAACGGTAGCAGGGCCATGCGGCTCCTGCTGCTGCCCCAATCCCGTTGGGCGAGACCAGCCCAACAACACCCAAAGCACCCAGGTCTTGGGTTATCTCAAGCCCAATTGAGGCACTCCCCAAGCGCCGTTGCCCCTTCTCCTTGCCAAGGCCCGTCTACTCTACATATTCTCCCGGCTGGGGAGCCGGGAGGCCAACGCGATTTTGCCCAAGCCCATCGGGATGACAGGATTCGAACCTGCGACCCCTTCGTCCCGAACGAAGTGCGCTACCAAGCTGCGCTACATCCCGCTGGTAGGCTTCTTCAACCGCCCACCAAGGCTCAATAAGTATAGCACGCCGGTCGGAGCAACCCTGGAAGGAAGGGATCCAATCTGCGCTAAGCTGCAAAAACACCCCTCTTGTCAAGCCAGGTATGAGTCAGTCCAAGGGTTTCAGCCCATCCAGGCCGGAGAAAAAGCCGGCCAAAGCCAACACGGCCAAGCGCAAGGAAGCCGCCAAACGCTACGACGAGCTGAAAGCCAAGGGGATGCCGGAGTTCAACATCTTTGTTCGACATCGCCAGCCCGCGCCCGGCAAGCCCAACCCCTGGCTGCCGGTGGGATCCCTGGCGGTGGGGCGTTCCGGTGCCATTCACCAGGCCATTTTCCAAAATGAAGAAGAGCTCAAAAAAGCAGCCGTGAGGCTGTTTCCCCGTCTTAGTAAAGTGAAAGATGACCTAGAGTTTGGGTTTCGCCTCAAAGATCCAGACTTCCAAGACGAGCCGATCCAGGTGGCGATCCGGCCCCAGCCCTCGCCCCTTCAAGTTTGGATGACCAAAATACGGAGTTGGTTGGGCCTATCTGCTCAAAAAACTTCCCCAAAAACCTGAGGACAGCCTGTCAAACAGCCGCAAAGGCTCTGGGCAGCCAGCCCACAATCAGAGGGTTAACCACCTCTGGGCGTTCGTCATGGGGGCAATGGCCGGTATTGGGAATGGGCAAAAACTGGTAGTCGATCCCCTGCACATGGTTTTCAAAGCCGCATCCCCGTTGAATGGGCGTCCAGGGATCCTCTTCTCCCCAGAGCACCAACAGCGGACAGCGCACCTGGGGCAGCAGAGATTCGGGAGTGGGGCCGGGAGGAGCGGTGAGGATGGCAGCAAACACCTGCTGAGCGCCCACATCACAGGAAGGGGCATAGAGGAGCTCCACCAGCTCATCGGTAATGGCGGCGGGGTTGCGATATACCTGTTTCAGGGTGGCACGGATCCGCTGCCGCTGCCGCACCCGATCAAACACCCACGGCCCGGTCGCCGGAGAGGCTACCAGGGCAGTAAAGGCGGCCATGAAAACGCGGAAAATCGGGTTGAGCTCGTGGGAGCGGTGGTTCAGGCCGCCGGCACAGTTGAGCAGCACCGCCCCTGCGGCCAGTTGAGGGTGTTGGGCGGCCATCATCAAGCTGAGCAGGGCCCCGATGGAATTGCCAATAAACACCGCCGGCTGCTGCACGTGCTGCTGCCAAAAATCCGCCAGCAACTCCGCCCACAGATCTAGGCTGTAGGGGAGAGCAGGCTTGGCCGAGCCACCAAACCCCAGCAAATCCAGGGCATAGACCCGGTATCCCGCCTCAGCCAGCACGGGGATGTTGTGCCGCCAATGGCCGATGGAAGCCCCAAAGCCATGCACCAAGACCAGCGGAGATCCGGATCCCTGCACCACGTAGCGAATGGCATGGCCGCGCCAGCTCCAGACTTGAGGAGCAAAAGGCGCGATGACATCAGCCGCCCAACCGGCAGGAGAAGCAGTGAACACAGCCAGAAAGAGGTGGAAATGTTCTGAGACTACTCCTTCATCCTACTGCCACTCTGGAATAGCCTCGTCTTCTGGCCCTCACCCCCCAACCCCTCTCCCAGAGAGAGGGAAGTCACGGCTTCTCTAGACTAGAAATGACTCCCAAATGCTCACATCCGGCTGCTGCCGACCAGTGCGGGCTCGGAATCTGGGCAAGTATCCACCAGTCCAGTTGTTTTAGAGCGTGGCCCCTGGTGCCCGCAAGCCGGTTGGACGGGTTAGAGTAAAGGGACTGTTAAGATTTCTGATGGTTTTGCGGTTGCCGAGGCAACACTGCGCAAATGTAACACTACGCAACTCTGCACCCCCCATGCTCCATCCTCTGCTGCAACGGCTGCGCTCCTCCACCCTGACCCCGCTGCGGGATATCCACTGGACACCAGAGCTATTCGGGATCCTCTTGGTGTACTTTGTGCAGGGGGCGCTGGGCTTGGCACGGCTGGCCACCAGCTTTTATCTGAAAGATAGCTTGGGCCTCAGCCCGTCGCAGGTGGCAGCGTTGATGGGCGTTGCCATGAGTCCCTGGATCCTCAAACCCCTCTACGGCCTGCTGTCGGATACCGTGCCCGTAGCGGGCTACCGCCGTCGTCCTTACCTCTTGCTTTCTGGGCTTCTGGGGTGCGTGGCTTGGCTGGGCATGGCGCTGTGGGCGCCGACGGCTGGGCTGGCCACCCTGTGGATGGTTTTGGGATCCCTGGCGGTGGCGGTGGGAGATGTGATCGTGGATTCGCTGGTGGTGGAGCGGGTACATGGCCATGACTGGGCAGGGACGGGCACGCTGCAATCTTTGACTTGGGGGGCAACGGCCTTGGGATCCCTGCTCACCGCCTATTTGGGAGGGGCGCTCTTGGCCCATTATTCGCCGCAGGTGGTGTTTGGGCTGACGGCCTTTTTGCCGTTGTTCATCGCTCTAGCGGCTTGGGTGATTGTCGATCAGCCGGTGGCGTTGTCTCAAGGCTGGGATCCCTTGCAGCAACAGGTGCGCCAGGTGTGGCGGGCGCTGCGGCAGCCCAGCATTCTGCTGCCGGTGCTGTTTGTATTCGTTTGGCAGGCCACTCCCAGCGCCGATGTGGCTCTTTTTTACTTTGTTACCAACGACCTCGGCTTTGGGCCGGAATTTTTGGGTCAGGTGCGCTTGGCAACCAGCATGGCCAGCCTGCTGGGGGTCGGGATCTTCCAGGTGTATCTGCGGCGGATCCCACTGCGGCCCCTATTCGGCTGGATGACGGTGCTCTCGGCGGGATTGGGCCTGACCAGCCTCATTTTGGTCTATCACCTCAATCGGGATTGGGGCATCGACGATCACTGGTTTAGCTTGGGGGACAGCTTGGTGCTGACGGTGGCCGGGCAAATTGCCTTCATGCCGGTGCTGGTCTTGGCCGCCCGCCTTTGCCCCCCTGGGATCGAGGCCACCCTCTTTGCCCTGCTGATGTCGGCTTTTAATCTGGCGGGGTTTCTCTCCCAAGAGCTGGGATCCCTGCTGATGCATGGGCTGGGGGTGACGGAGACCGATTTCAGCCGGCTGGGGCTGCTGCTGATCCTGACCAACCTTTCCACCCTCTTGCCCTTGCCGTTTTTGGGCTGGCTGCCGGAAGGAGCCGATCGCCTGAGCGGTGCGGAGCACTATTCAGAGGCGGAAGCCCAAGCCTCTCTGGAAGCTTTTTTGCGGGATGTGCGAGCAGAAGAGGCAGAATTGGCGATAGAAGGGGTCGCTCTGGTCGAAACCGACTTGAATTAGAGTTGGTTTCAAACCTGATGAAGACACTCCCCAATCACTCCGCCCCGCTTCCCTCACCCCCAGCCCCTCTCCCAGAGGGAGAGGGGAGTTAGGAAGCTGGGTGACGAACCGTTTTACTGTTGCCAGTCTGACCTTGGAGCAGAAAAGGATCCCAGCGCCCAGATCAACCGCTGCGCAGCGCTGAAGAGCACCAGAATCGCCATCAGCCCAAACAAACCCACCATGTACTCGGGGAAAAGGAAAAACAAACTGTAGAGAAAGATGGTTTCGCTGCCCTCGATCAGCCCAGGCGGCATGGTTAGGCTGGTCAGTTCCCCTAAGGACTCTGTCCCGTTGATGCAAACAACCCTTCGCCGTTTTTCCAGCAGCCCCGCCAGGTACATCCAAGCGCAAAGGTTGATGTAAAAGCTGGCCAGCATCAGGGCCAGAAATGCATAGCCTGCCAGGGATCCCTGGTGAAAGGCCAGCCCCAGGGGAACGACCGCATACACCACCACATCCAGCAGCATATCCAGGTAGCCGCCCAGATCGCTTTGCCGCCCCTGCAGCCGAGCTAAGGTGCCATCTAGCCCATCCATCAACCGGTTCAGCAGCCACAGGCCCAGCCCCCATCCATAAGCCCCGTAGGCCGCTGCTGCGCCAGAGGCCAGGCCCACCGCAAACCCCGACAAGGTAATGACTAGGGGATGCACCCGTTGGAGAGGGGTTTGCAGCACCGGAGCCAAGAGCCGCTCCTTCCACTGCCTCAGGGTTTTATCCAGCAAGGAACACTCCTTTGAGAGTCGCCCGTTGGGAGCTAACTTGGAACTCATCATCCCAGATCCAGAAGGCGAGCGTGTAGGCTGAGACAGACTTAAGCTGGGCCAAGCCCGCTGGGTAAACTTAAGAAAGAAGGGGCCAAGCACTGGTCAACCCAGCAAGTGGCGCTTCCAGAAGGCTGAGCAACCCTGACCCCGGACACCCCCATGAGCGAGACTCTTGCTCCTGCGCTAGAGGCGACTGACCTCCATCCCGAACCGGCCATCGCCATCTCCGGCTTGACCAAAACCTATCGCACTGGCTTTTGGTTGAACAAGGTGGTCAGCCCCCTCAAGGATTTTTCTTTGACAGTGGCCCGCGGCGAGACCTTTGGGCTGTTGGGGCCCAACGGGGCCGGCAAAACCACCACGATCAAATGCCTGCTGGGGATTGTGGAGCCCACCAGCGGCAGCGGCACGCTCTTGGGCAAACCTTTGGGGGATCGCTCCATCAAGCAACAGGTGGGCTATTTGCCGGAGAACCCCTATTTTTACGATTACCTGACAGCATGGGAATTTCTCCATTTTGCCGGCAAGCTGTTTCGCCTGCCCGATAGCCTTCTCAAGGAGCGGATCCCGCAACTGCTGGAGCTGGTGGGGCTTTCTGTAGATACGGCCCGCAAAAAACAACTGCGCACCTACTCCAAGGGCATGCTGCAGCGCACCGGCATGGCCCAAGCCCTGATCAACGACCCGGAGCTGGTGTTTCTGGATGAGCCGATGTCGGGGCTGGATCCCATGGGCCGCTACCAGATGCGGGAGATCATCTTGTCCCTCAAGCAACAGGGCAAAACGGTGTTCTTTAACAGCCACATCCTGGGGGATGTAGAGGTGATCTGCAACCGCGTCGGCCTGATCGTCGGCGGCAAATTGGTGCAGCAGGGAACCTTGGACGAGCTGCTGGGCCAAAGCAAAAGCTACCGCGTGCAAGGGCACGGCGGCGCCATCGACCAGTTCCGCGATCGCCTCGAGCACTTCTCGATCCAGGGATCCCATTGGTCGGGGGAATGGAGCGGATCCCTGCCGGAGCTGCTGACCCTTCTCAGCCAGGCGGGGGCGGTGGTGACCGATTTGCATTGGCAGCGGCAATCTTTGGAAGAATTCTTTGTCAATCAGGTGCGGGCTATCGAAGGCGATCATCCCGTCTCTGCCTAGACTTGCCCCACCCCAGTTGCTCTCCAGCGCAGCAGAAAAGCCTACACTGGGGGAGTAAGCCGCTACCGGGATCCCTATGGTGCCCCTGATCATCGATTGCGACCCCGGCCAAGACGATGCGGTGGCCCTGCTGCTGGCGATGGCCTCACCTGAGCTGCAGTTGCTGGGCATTACCACGGTGGCTGGCAATGTCTCTGTGGAGAAGACCAGCCGCAACGCGCGGCAGATCTGCGAGTTGGCCGGTCAGCCGCAGATGGGAGTCTATGCCGGCTGCCCTCGCCCCCTCTTGCGCCCCCTGGAAACTGCTGAGGACGTGCATGGCAAAAGCGGGATCGACGGCGCCAATTTGCCGGAGCCGCAGATGCCGCTGGGATCCCGGCACGCGGTGCAATTTCTCATCGAGACCCTGATGGCTGCCCCTGAGCCGGTTACCCTGGCGCTGCTGGGCCCGATGACCAACTTGGCGGTGGCCCTGGTGCAGCAGCCCCGGCTTGTGGAGCGCATCGGGCGGCTGGTGTTCATGGGAGGATCTGCCTTTGAGGGCAATGTCACCCCGGCAGCCGAGTTCAACATCCTCACCGATCCCCACGCCGCCCAGATCGTGCTCAGCGCCGGGATCCCAGAGGTGGTGATGCTGGGTCTGCACGTCACCCAACAAGTCCTCAGCACGCCGGAGCGGATCGAGCGGATTCGCGCCCTCAACACCCAGGTGGGGCAGACGGTGGCCAACATGCTCACCTTTTACGGTAAGGTCGATGTGGAGCGCTACGGGTTGCCGGGGGGGCCCTTGCACGACCCTTGTGTTATCGCCTACCTCTTGCAGCCGCAGTTGTTTGAACTCAAGCCCTGCTATGTCGAGGTGGAAACGGCCAGCCCCTTGAACCTGGGCCGGACGGTGGTGGATCGCTGGGGATCCAGCGGCCGTCCCGCCAATGTCCAGGTGGCTTTTGGAGTAGATCCTGAAGGGTTCTACCACCTGCTCACCGAGCGCCTGGGCCGTTACCGATAATTCTGGTTAACTTTATCCTTGAGGCCAGATCTGAGGTGGACAATCCCGGCGCCGTCCAAAGTGTCAAACTGGCGTGGGTGAACCTGCCCACCGCCGTTACCCTGCTGCGGTTGGCAGGGATCCCCTTTGTTTTGCTGGGGCTGAGCCTGAGATCCCCGTTGGGAGAGCGGCTGGCCCTCTGGGCGTTTTTGCTGGCGGCGGCAACCGATTGGCTGGACGGCCACTTGGCCCGCCGCTATGGGCTGATCACCGATGTGGGCAAAGTTTTGGATCCTTTGGTGGATAAGCTGCTGGTGGTGGCGGCCCTGCTGGGCCTGCTGGAGTTGGGGCGGATCCCGGCCTGGGGAGTCTTTTTGCTGGTGGGGCGAGAGCTGGTCATTGCCGGTTGGCGGGCTAACCAAAGCCAAATCCGCGGCGCCAATCTCTGGGGCAAAGCCAAGACCGTGACCCAAATCCTGGCCATTGCTCTGCTGATTTTGGGGTGGCCGGGCGGGATCCCTTGTTTTTGGGTGGCGGTGGTTCTCACCCTGATCTCTGGCCTGACCTATTTGCACAACGATGGTGTTGCCAAATCCTCCCCGTCGCGATAGCGGCGCGGAGCGCTATGATGAGCAGCGCATCCTCGGGTTGGATCCGGGCCTGGGAACTTTGGGTTTTGGTTGCATTCTGGCGGGATCTGCCGGGTTAAAACCCGTGGATTATGGGGTGATCAGCACCCCTAGCCAACACTCGATGCCGGAACGGCTGCAAACGCTGTACGAGGACTTGAGCCAGTTGCTGTGCCAACTGCGCCCGCATCAGGTGGGGCTGGAAAAGCTCTTTTTCTACAAAATGGGCAACACCATTGCCATCGCTCAAGCTCGTGGCGTGATCCTGCTCACCTTGGCCCAACATCACCTGGTGCCGGTGGAGTTTACCCCTGCCCAAGTCAAGCAAAGCCTGACAGGCTACGGACGCGCCGACAAACAGGCCGTACAAGCCGCCGTGGCCCGCGAGCTCAACCTGCCCAACCTGCCCCGTCCGGATGATGCCGCCGATGCCCTGGCTATCGCCATCACGGTCTGGCACCACCGCTTCTTTTGAGGGATCCCGGCCCCGTTCGACTTCAGCAAAGGCGACCAGATTGGCCGTTCGCGCTGGCGGGCCGAAGGCCTTTCAAGATGGGCTAGACTCAGTACAGCGAGAAGCACAAGCCCTATGCCTTCTTCCGTGGATGTTCGCGAGCTGCCCCTGTTTCCCTTGCCGGAGGTGGTACTGTTTCCGGGCCGCCCCCTGCCGCTGCACATTTTCGAGTACCGCTACCGCATAATGATCAACACCATCCTGGAGACGGATCGCCGCTTCGGGGTGCTGATGTTCAATCCCCAGACGGGATCCCCGGTGCGGATAGGCTGTTGTGCTGAGGTGTTGCAGGTGCAGCGGTTGCCGGATGACCGCATGGACATTTTGACCTTGGGGCAGCAGCGCTTCCGCGTCCTGGATTACGTGCGGGAAAAGCCCTTCCGGGTGGGGCTGGTGGAATGGATCGAGGATGAGCCGACCACCTCTTCCGAGGAGCTGCAGAGCTGGGCGCGCCAGGTTACGACTCTCCTGCAGGACGTGGTGCGTCTTTCGGGCAAATTGATGGAGCGCGATACCGAGCTGCCGGAGCAGCTTCCCACCACCCCTGTAGAGTTGTCCTACTGGGTGGCCAGCCACTTCCAGGGAGCCCCTCAGGAGCAGCAAGCGCTGCTGGAAATGGTCAACACCGAAAGCCGGCTGCGCCGCGAAGCCGAAATTCTCGAGTCCACCCGCAAGCACCTGGCCGCCCGCACAGCCCTCAAGGATCTGTTTACAGAAATCTCCTGAGGTGCCTGTCAACCGGCCAGCTCTGCTCCCATCTGTTCTGGCAACTCTTGTGGATTTTAAGGTTGCAGCTTGGCTTTCTTGGCCAGGCAAGGCACAACTTTTCCCCCGCAGAAGAGAAAGTTGGGTATGTTTTGAGGATCCCTTCCCCGTTTTTCATGTCCTACGCTCGCCGCTACTTGCGTTTTCCCTCTCCGATCTTGGGCCGGGAAATGGAGATGCTCCACTTTGGGCATCACGGCTACCCGCTCATCTGCCTGCCCACCAGCAACGGGCGTTTTTTCGACTTGGAAGATCGCGGCATTATCGCCAGCCTCGGCCATCATCTGGAACAGGGCTATTTGCAGGCTTTTTGCGTGGAAACCCTGGATTGGGAGACCTTGTTCAACCGCGAGCTGGACGTGCCCCAACGGCGGGATCGCTGGCTGTTGCTGGAGCAGCACTGGGTAGAAGAGCTGATCCCCTATGCCAAAGCAGAAGCACAAAATGACTTTCTGGTGGTGGCAGGCTTCTCTCTGGGGGCCACCCACGCCGTCAACCTCACCTGTCGGCACCCCGGCCTGGTGCGCCGTTGTCTGGCGCTGGGAGGGCCCTACGATGTGGCTGCTCTCGGCCCCATCACCGGCTGGGATCCCCAGCAGGCGGAGCAGGAGCTGTACTTCATCAACCCCTTGGCTTACATGTCCAACATGAGCCGACAACTCTGGGATCAACTGGGCGGGCAAAATACCGAGCTAAAACTGCTCACCGCCCACCGGGATCACTGCCTCAACGACAACCTGCGCCTGGCAGAAGTCCTCCGCCGCAACGACATCCCCCATCACCTGGAGGTGTGGGAAGGGGATCACGACTGGCCCACTTGGCAAGCCCAAATCCGCGCCTTCGCGTAGGATCCCTTGCAGAGGATTGAGAGAGCTTTTGATGAGGGAGCCTGGATGATCGAAGACTACTGGGTTGGCAGCCTGCACTTCAGCGAGCCTTTTGGGGACGACACCCTGGCCCGCCTCAACGCTCTTCCCCCCGTTCAAGCCCACAACGGCCAAGCCTACAAGATCCGGGCGGAACATGTCACCATCCACGAGGTGAACCTGGATTACCGCACCAAGTACCGCCTCATCCTAGACCGCTTCAGCTACCTTTACCCCCAAGCAATTGGCCTGTTCATGGGCTTTGCCTTCAGGGGAGTATACATCATCAACAACCCCTTCAGCTTTTACTACTACTTGCGCAACAAAGATGCCGCCTACATGGTGGTCAAAGAGCTGGGGATCTCCATTCCAAAGACTTACATTCTACCTCCCAAGGAAGCTCCGGCTTTGAAAACAGAAGACTTTAAGTATCACAAGTTTTTCGATTGGCAGGGGATGGCAGAAGATCTCGGCTGGCCGATTGTCATCAAACCGGCGGAGGGACGGGAGGCCATCGGGGTCGAAATTGCCTATAGCATGGAGCAGCTCCTCTACTTTTACGACCGCTCCGGATCCCAGGTGATGATGCTCCAGGAGAAGGTTAAAAGCCCCTATCCCTGGCAGATTCGCGCCCTCTGCATTGGCCGAAAGATCATCCCCATTAAATACATCTTTCGCAAGTTCGATGCCAGCGAGTACTTATTTGATCCAGAGTTTCTCACGCCAGAGATGGGCAAAAAAGTTATCGATACGTGCCGGATTATCAATCGGGCGTTGGGCTATGAAATGAACTCGGTGGAGCTGTTTATCGACGAGCAAGGGGAGCTGCAAGCCATTGACTTTAACAATCCGGTGCCCGATGGCCGCCTCAAGGCTTTGGGGGAGATTTTTTACAACGATTACCAGCAGGCCCTTTGCGATTTGGTCGTAGATATTGTGCGGGAACAGCGGCCTTTCGACTTCTTGCCCCCAGATGTCAACCGCTTTGCCCAGATCGCCCGGCAGGCCGACCTCACCCGTGAGCAGAAGTTTCAGATGGCTCTGGAATTGGCCAACCACTACTACGAGCCCAGGGATCGCGAATAAAATACGTTAACAAAGGTACCCTCTGGCGCCGGGTCGAGGAGCAGTTCTCTGTTTTCCAATCTTGTACATATTATGTGGGTTAAGCAGGCAAGCAAGCGCAGGGATCCTGTCCCGTGTTGAACTTAAAGGCGGCGGATCCTCTCTGCAAGGAGTATGGGGACAGCCAAGCTGACGCAGCTGCAGGGCGAGTTGGTCTATCTGGGCAGGCAAATGTCAACCGGCTTGAAATGGCGCTGGTGCCACGATATTCGCGAGATCCCGGCGGTTGCCTGGCACACTTTGCAGACGGAGCGCACCTCTCCTTTTTTGGAATACGAATGGCTGCACAGCTTAGAGGCTTCCGGTTGTGCCAGCCGCAACAAGGGTTGGTTGCCCTGTCACCTGTTGGTGGAGTCGGGGGGGCAATTGATCGCCGCTGCCCCCTTGTATTTGAAAAGCCACAGCCAGGGTGAGTTTATCTTCGACCAAGAATGGGCTGCGGTTGCCGGCCAACTGGGGGAACGCTACTACCCAAAGTTGATCGGCATGGCCCCCTTTACGCCGGCCACCGGCTATCGCGTTCTCGTCCACCCCGACTACTCGGCAGCAGAAGTGTGGCCGTTGATGTTGGCCATTATCGACCGCTTTTGCCAAGATAATGATATTTCGGTGTTTAGCTTACTTTATGTGGATTTGGACTGGCGGGCCCAATTAGAATCGGATGGATTGACGCCTCGAATCACCCACAACTACCAGTGGCACAACCCTGGCTACCGCTCTTACGAGGACTTTTTGAGCCAGTTCAATGCCAACCAGCGGCGCAACATTAAGCGGGAGCGGGCTGCGATGGAAAAAAGCGGCATACAACTCAAGATCTACACAGGAGAGGAGATCACGCCGCACCTGCTCTCTCTCATGTATGATTTTTACAGCAACACCTGCGCTCAATTCTGGAACTGGAGCAAATATCTCAACCGCCGCTTTTTTGAATCTCTCTATCCCAACTATCGGCAGCGGCTGGTGCTGGTGGCCGGGGAACGAAATACAGAAATTCTGGGGATGTCTTTTTGTGTTCGTAAAGAAGATCGCCTATTCGGTCGCTACTGGGGCTGTCGGGAAGAGGTGAAGTTTTTGCACTTTAACGTTTGCTATTACGAGCCGATTGCCCTGGCCATCCGCGAAGGGATCCGCAACTTTGATCCCGGCGCCGGCGGATCCCATAAGATCCGGCGGGGATTTCCGGCTACGCCTGTGTACAGCTACCACCGTTTTTATCGACCACGGCTGCAACAGGTTTTGGTGCCTTATTTGAATCGGGTTAACCCTCTCATGTTGGCCGAGCTGGAGAATGTCAATCAAAATGAGGTTCCTTTTCGAGAGGATGTTTTGCCTTCTCTGTCTGCTTTGACCCAGGAATAAGCCACTCTAGCGAAACAGCTTAATGGAACAGCCGCTCCCTTCTGGTTTTCTGGATCCCGTTAAACCCGGCGCTCTCCTATCCCTGGAGATCACGGATCTGACCCCCCAAGGAGATGGCATTGCCCACACGGCGGGACTGGGACAAGGGCGGGTGGTGTTTGTCTCCCAGGCGGTGCCGGGGGATCAGGTGGTGGCCCAGATCACCGAGATCAAGCGCAACTATTTGGTCGGACGAATTCGGTCGTTGATGACTCCCTCTCCCGAACGGGTGCGACCGGCCTGCATCGTGGCTGACAAGTGCGGTGGCTGCCAATGGCAACACGTCAGCTACGCTCAGCAACTGGCCACCAAGCAGCAGATCCTCAGGGATGCGCTGGAACGGATTGGCGGCCTTACCCTGCCGGAGCCTGTCCCCATTTTGGGATCCCCGCAGCCGCTGCGCTACCGCAACAAGGTCACCTACCCCATTGCCAAAGCGGCAGGCCAGCCGTTGCGCGTGGGCTACTACCAACGGGGCAGCCACCGCCTGGTGAACCTCAACCAATGCCCCGTGCAGGATGAGCGGTTGGACGTGTTCCTGAGAGAGATCAAGCGGGATCTCCAGGAAACGGGCTGGAACGTGTATGACGAAAGCCGCCACCAGGGCCATCTCCGCCACCTGGGCTTGCGCATCGGTCGCCGTACCCGCGAAGTGCTGTTGACCTTGGTCAGTTGCAGCCGCGACCTGCCCCATCTGGAAAGCTGGGCTGAACGCTGGATGCAGCGCTACCCCGACCTGGTGGGGGTCTGTCTCAATCTCAATCCGGCCCGCACCAACGCCATCTTTGGCCCGCAAACGGAGGTGATTGCCGGTCGGGGATCCCTGCGGGAAGAATTTGCCGGTTTTTCCCTCTGGATCGACAGCACCTCTTTCTTCCAGGTCAATACCGAGCAAGCGGAGGCCTTCTTTACCTGGATAGTCGATCAACTGAACCTGCGGGGAGAGGAGACCGTCCTGGACGCCTACTGTGGCATCGGCACCCTGACCTTGCTGCTGGCGCAACGGGCCAAACGGGTGATGGGGGTGGAAGCGTTGCCGGAAGCGGTGGCCCAGGCCCGCTACAACGCTCGCTTCAACAACCTCTCTGCTGTCCAGTTTTTCGAGGGCACGGTGGAACAGGTTTTGCCAACCCTGCCCCCTGCCGACATTGTGGTGCTGGATCCGCCGCGACGTGGCTGCGACCGCCAAGTGCTCGAGATCTTAAAGCTGCGACGGCCACCGCGCCTCGTTTACATTAGCTGTCACCCGGCCACCTTGGCGCGCGACTTACAAATCTTGCTGGCCGAGGGATCCTACCACCTAACCCAATGGCGAGCTGCCGACTTCTTTCCCCAAACCGGGCATGTAGAGGGAGTCGCCTTTCTGGAGCGGGTTTAAGGGCAACCCCAAAAACCTCTCTCCGCCTATCCCCCCTCTCCCTTTGGGAGAGGGGCTGGGGGTGAGGGCTGGGGGTGAGGGCTGGGAGAGGGGTTGGGGGTGAGGGAGCGGATCTGTCACCGGGGAAGGTGCTCCAGCCGGAGGCGACAAATGCTAACGTCAAAATAGTGATCTTAAAGTTTTGCAACGGATCCCCTTGCCGTTACCCTAGCTTTTTCCTCCGCGATCTCGATGCTCAGAGCTGGAATTGTCGGCCTGCCCAATGTAGGCAAATCGACTCTGTTCAACGCCCTCTGCGAAAATGCCAAAGCCGAGGCGGCCAACTTTCCCTTTTGCACCATTGAGCCGAATGTGGGGCGGGTGGCGGTGCCGGATGAGCGCCTAGAGGTGCTGGCCAAGATCAGCGGCTCTGCCGAGATCGTCCCCAGCCAAATCGAGTTTGTGGATATTGCCGGGCTGGTGGCAGGGGCCAGCAAGGGAGAGGGGCTGGGCAACCAGTTTCTCTCCCACATTCGCCAGGTGGACGCCGTGGTGCATGTGGTGCGCTGCTTCCAGGACGAAAACATCGTGCATGTGGCCGGCTCGGTGGATCCTCTGCGGGATATCGGCGTCATCAACTTGGAGCTGGCCCTGGCGGATCTGGCCCAGATCGAGCGGCGCTTGGAACGGGTGCGCAAGCAGGCCAAATCCGACAAAGCTGCCCAAGCGGAGCTGCAGGCGCTGGAGAAGCTGCAGGCCGCTCTGGACGAGGGCAAACCGGCCCGGCTGGTGCCCCTCAGCCCGGAAGAAGAGCAGTTGATCAAAGGGCTGGGGCTGCTCACCCGCAAGAAGGTGATCTACGCTGCCAACGTGGCGGAAACGGATCTGGCCGGCGGCAATGCCTGGGTGGAGCAGGTGCGCCAGTTTGCCAAGGCGGAAGGGGCGGGCGTGGTGGTGGTCTCAGCCCAGGTGGAAGCAGAGCTGGTGGAGCTGCCCCCTGAGGAGCGACAGGCCTATCTGGATTCGTTGGGAGTGAAAGAAGGCGGGCTGAAATCCCTCATCCGGGCCACCTACGAGCTGCTGGGCCTGCGCACCTACTTCACCTCCGGCCCCAAGGAAACCCGCGCCTGGACGATCCCCGTCGGAGCCACAGCCCCCCAGGCAGCCGGCGTGATCCACTCCGATTTCGAGCGGGGCTTCATCCGGGCCGAGACGGTGGCCTATGCCGATCTGGTGGCGGCGGGATCCCTGAATGCCGCCAGAGAGAAGGGCCTGGTGCGCAGCGAGGGCAAAGACTACGTGGTGCAGGAAGGGGATGTGATGCACTTCCGCTTCAATGTCTAGGCTCATGTCCAGCTCCCCCTGCCTTTCTCTCAGGCAACCGGCTTTGCTCAGCACTGAGAATCTGCCCATACCCTGTAGGCCAAAAAACCTAGCCCCCTTCCGGCAAGGGATCCCAGCACAGCTCCGGTCTGGCCTGAGGAGGAGCTTTTTCCTGAGAGAACTGTTGACGCTGTAACGAAACATCACAATAATTGGACTAGATAAACAAATGTTTTAGGGATGTATTGATGGATCTGCTGCAATATAGCCCGATGGCCTGGGTTTACATGGCGATCTTTGCCTCTATCATTTGGTGCATCTGGGGTCGTTCGGAAGACGACATCATGTTCTAGAACGGGATGAGCTTCTCTGCCGGCTCAGGCCACCCCCCGCGCCTAAGCCGGTGGGAGATCTTCCCTGAGCTTGCTCCTAAAAGCTGGAGAGGCCAAAGCGCTTTATTGGATTTCAGGCAGGTGCAGAGCTTAGGCTGTAGTATCCTGAGCTACAGAAAAATGTCTCTGCTCCAGCAGCATAAGGCGACATGCTTGTTGCACGGGATCATGGTCTACTGCTTACACGTGTTACCGGCTTAACTTCTCGGCGTCCCCTGCCCAGGGCCGAACAGGTGGCCGAGGGCTACCGCCTCTCGTGGCGCGGGGTGGCGGTGATGGGGGTGCTGAATGTAACCCCTGACAGCTTCAGCGACGGCGGCCAGTGGGGATCCGTGGAAGCAGCCGTACAGGCAGCCAGGGCCATGGCGGCGGCGGGGGCCTTGATTGTGGATATCGGCGGCGAGTCCACCCGTCCGGGGGCGGAGCCGGTATCCGTGGAGGTGGAATGCGACCGGGTCTTGCCTGTGATCCGGGCCCTGGAAGGATCCGGGATCCCCATCAGCGTCGATACGCGCCGAACGGAGGTGGCGGCGGCGGCCCTGGCCGCGGGAGCGCACATCGTTAACGATGTCACCGGGCTGCGCGATCCGCAGATGATGCAGGTGTGCGCCGAGAAGGGGGTGCCGGCGGTGATCATGCACATGCGGGGAGAGCCGCGCACCATGCAGCAGCAGACCGACTACGACGACCTGGAGGGGGAGGTTTTTGGCTTTCTGCAGGCCCAGGCGGAGCGGGCTCTGGCGGCCGGTGTGCCCAGCGTGGTTTTGGATCCCGGCTTGGGTTTTGCCAAAACCGCCGAGCAGAATGTGGCCCTGCTCAAAGCCCTGCCACGGCTGGTTGCCTGCGGTTACCCCGTGTTGGTGGGGGCCTCCCGCAAAAGTTTTGTGGGCAAGCTGGCCGGCATCGCCGTGCCCAAAGAGCGGGATAGCGCCAGCGTGGCCGTGCATCTTTTTGCCGCCAGCCAGGGTGCTGCCTTGGTGCGAGTCCACAACGTCCCTGCTCATGTCTCCGCCCTGGCTGTTTGGGAAGGTCTCCACCGTGACCCAGGCTAGGTTGGTGCTGCAGGGTCTTGTCTTTCATGCCCGCCACGGCTACCGCCCTGAGGAAGCGGTTTTGGGCGGGCGCTTTGTGGTGGATGTGGAGATGCAGCTTTCCCTGGCCCCGATCCAGGATGACCTCTCTGGCACGGTGGACTACGCCCAAGTGTATGAGGTGGTGCGGCAAGAGGTGACCGAGCGGCGCTACCGCTTGATCGAGACCTTGGCAGACCAGATTGCCGAGCGGCTGTGGCGGAGCTATCCCCAACTGGAGGCCCTGACGGTGCGGGTGCACAAGCCCCAAGCTCCCCTGCCGGGGCTGTTTGGGGATGTCTACGTAGAGATCGACCGCTGGCGATCCGTCAGCAGATGAGAAGCCTCATGAATCCCGACCTGGCCTACATTGCCCTGGGCAGCAACCTGGGGGATCCGCTGCGGCAATTGCGCTCGGCTGGGCAGAAGTTGCTCAGGTTGGGCCAGGTGGTGGCTCGCTCCAGCCTCTACCGCAGCCCTGCCCAAGGGGGGCCAGCCGGCCAGCCCGACTACCTCAACGCCGTGGTGGCGTTGGATCCCTTTCCCCCTTACCAGTCCCCTCTGGAGTTGATTGGGGCGCTGCTGGCCATCGAGCAGGAGGCGGGGCGGGTGCGGCGCATCCGCTGGGAGGCCAGAACTCTGGATTTGGATCTGCTGGCCGTGGGCAACCGGATCCTAAATAGCCCCGAGCTGACGTTGCCCCACCCTCGCATGATGGAACGTGCCTTTGTCTTAGCTCCCTTGTGTGAGATCGCCCCCAACTGGCGTCACCCTGAGACGGGCGTCGGGGTCGAAGAGGCGCTGGTCAGTTTGGATCGATCCTGGCTGGAGCGCACGACCCTCGGCTGGGAGTAGAGAAGGGTTTGGTAAGCTGGTTACGGCTTTTGGCGAAAAGGATCCCATGGACGGCCTTCAACTCTGGCAGCACTACTGCAACTGGCTTTACTACCATCCCAGCCTGGAGATTTTCGTCGATATCAGCCGCATCCGCTTGACTCCTCCTCAGGTGGAAGCGCTGCGGCCTCGCTTTGCCCAGGCTTTTGCCGAGATGCAGGCTTTGGAAGCCGGGGCCATCGCCAACCCCGACGAAGGCCGCCAGGTGGGCCACTATTGGCTGCGGGCGCCGGAGCTGGCTCCCACCCCGGAGATCCGGCAGGCCATTCAGGATTGCATTGAGCAAGTGGAAACCTTTGCCCAACAGATCCATCGTGGAGCCATCCCGGCCAGCGGCGGGGGGCGTTTCACCGAGCTCCTCTGCATCGGCATCGGCGGCTCGGCTCTGGGGCCGCAATTTGTGGCCGAGGCCCTGGCTCCTCTGCACCCTCCTCTGAATATCCACTTCATCGACAATACGGATCCCGATGGGTTTGATCGGGTGCTGGGACGGCTGGCGGGCAAGCTGGGACAAACCCTGGTGATCACCACCTCCAAATCCGGCGGCACCCCAGAGCCGCGCAATGGCTTGGTGGAGGTGAAGCTGGCCTACCAAAAGGCCGGGATCCCTTTTTCTGACCATGCGGTGGCCATCACCGGGCCCGGCAGCCAATTGGAGCAACAGGCGCGGCAAGAGGGGTGGCTGGCGGTCTTCCCCATCTTCGACTGGGTGGGGGGACGCACCTCCGAAACTTCGGCGGTGGGCCTGTTGCCGGCAGCATTGCAGGGGATCGACATCCGGGCTTTGCTGGCCGGGGCCGCCACCATGGACGCAGCCACCCGCCTGCCCCACCTGGAGCGCAATCCTGCCGCCCTGCTGGCCATGGCTTGGTACATCGTCGGTCAGGGCCAAGGGCGCAAAGATATGGTGGTTTTGCCCTACAAGGATCGCCTGCTGCTGTTTAGCCGCTACTTACAACAGTTGGTGATGGAATCCCTGGGCAAATCCCATGATCTGAACGGCAACCGCGTGGAGCAGGGCATCGCCGTTTACGGCAACAAAGGCACCACCGATCAACACGCCTACGTGCAGCAGTTGCGGGATGGTTTGAACAACTTTTTTGTTACCTTCATCGAGGTGCTCCAGGATCGAGAGCCCGGGATCCCTTCCCCCTTCGTGGAGCCGCAGGTAACCAGCGGCGACTACCTGGACGGCCTGTTGCAGGGCACCCGCCAGGCCCTCTACGAAAACGGGCGCGACTCCATTACCGTGACGCTGCCACGGGTGGATGCCCGCTCAGTGGGGGCCTTGATCGCCCTCTACGAACGAGCCGTGGGCCTCTATGCTTCTCTCATCCGGATCAACGCCTACCATCAACCGGGGGTAGAGGCAGGCAAAAAAGCCGCCCGCGCCGTCTTGGAGCTGCAACGGCGGGTGCTGGAGACGGTACAGGCGCAGCAGGGATCCCTGACTTTGCCCCAGTTGGCAGAAAAACTAGGCTGCCCGGAGCGCATCGAAACCCTGTACTGGATTGTGCGGCACCTGCACGCCAACGGTCGCGGCGTGCTGTTGGTAGGGGATCCCGCCCGTCCCTCAGAGCTGACCATCCAGCCCCGGCCCGCCTGAGCCTGCTGTTTCGCAGATCGGGTGCAGAAGCTGGAGCCGGCCAATCTGTACCCCACCTTAAACCCTTCCCGGCCAGCCGGCCCATCTGCTTAGAATCGAGCAAGAGCCCGCTCCAGGAGGAGACCATGGATCAATCCACCGCCGTCCTGCCTTTGCAAACCCCGAAAGATGTCTCCATCGAGGATATTGAGCAGGAGCTGAACAAAATCTGGTCTTCTAAGGGAGAGAGCGTTGCCGCCCGCGCCGCCACCTTTACCCTAGTGGTCTATGAATCTCTGGACGACGCGCTGTTGCTGCCCTCCCCCACCGTCGAGGCCATTGCCACCCAGAACCCCTGTCGCGTCATCGACCTGCGAGCCAAACGGGCGGGATCCGCAGACGACACCATCGAGGCCCAGGTGGCCGCCTATTGTCCGGTAACTCGCGAGCAGCGCAGCTCGTTGGTCTGTTGCGAATACATCACCCTGAAGGCGCCGGAATCGGCCTTTGTGCGGGCCTGCAGCACCATCGCTTCCCTGCTGATCCCCAACTTGCCCACCTTTTTGTGGTGGCAAGGGGATCTGGACTTGAACAGCCTGCTGTTTCAAAAATTGGTGGCCCTCAGCAACCGGGTCATCGTCGATTCGCGCGGCTTTGTCAATCCAGAAGAAGATCTGCAGGAGATCCACCTCTTGGTCGGCGAGGGGCGCCACTGCGGGGATCTTAACTGGCGGCGGCTGCTGCCCTGGCAGGAACTCACCGCCCAAGCCTTTGACCCTCCCGACCGGCGGGAGTCCCTATACCTTGTGGATCGCGTGACCCTCGACTACAAAGCCGGCAATCCCTGCCAGGCGTTCCTTTTTTTGGGCTGGCTGGCTGGTCGCCTGGGGTGGACGCCCACAGAGCGGGTTCAGGCTCAAGAACACGATTACAAGATCGACCGCCTCTGCTTTCAAACCCAAACGGGCGGCCAGGTGATGGCGGAATTGGCCGCTGTGCCCTTGGCCTCGGAAATCAGCCAGCCGGGGGATCTCATCGGGCTGCGCCTCACCGCCAGCAATCAAGAAGCCAATGCCTGTACCGTGCTGTGTTCGGAAACCACAGGGTGTATGCGCATGGAAGCCATGGGGGGCGCTCAGAGATGTGTGATTCGCCAGGTGGCTCCCCTGGAGCAGGATTCCCTCGATACCCTGTTGGCCGCTGAGTTGCAGCGGCCCGGCCCCGACTACCTCTACGAAGAAACGCTGGGGGTGGTGGATCAGATGCTGAAGCTGGGCAAAAGCTGAGATCTGCTTCTGGTTCAAGGCAACTCCACCGATGTGGGCTTAGAAGCATGGGGCAGTCCCCACCCCAACTTCTCTCGCATGACGCGGAAAAACTCCGGTCGGCGTAGGCGCATCAGATCCGTCCAGTAAGGGGCACGCACCACTCGAATTTGGTCTTCCGGCAGGATGTAGCAGCCGGCATTCCCATCTACCACCAAAACCAGCGGCTGAGGAGTAACGGGGCTGATCCACACCTCCTCCGAATCGGGGAAGACCAAGGCCCGCGAGGCCATGGAATGGGGGCAAATCGGGATCAACTGCAAAACCGGCACCCCCGGCGTGATCACCGGCCCGCCCGCCGAGAGGGCATAGGCCGTCGAGCCGGTGGGGGTAGCCAAAATCACTCCGTCGGCAGCTACATCCAGGGGAGAGTGATCCCCAATGGTGATCTCGAAATGGCACATGCTGGTCAAAGGCTCCCGGTGCAGCACCATCTCGTTTAAGCTCAAGACCTCCCAGCGCAATTCCTGCCCTCGGTAGGCTTGCACCAGCAACATGCTGCGGCGATCCAGGGTGTACTCCCCGGCGATGGCGGCGCTGGCAGCCTCTTCTAGGTGAGAAAGGTAAGTCTCCGTCAAAAAGCCCAGGTGGCCTGTGTTCACCGCCAACAGGGGGATCCCTTTGGGGGCCAGTTGCCGCGCTGCTGCCAAGACGGTGCCATCTCCCCCCAGCACCACCGCAAATTTCATGGTCTCGTCAAATCCAGCCGGGGCCAGGCTATCCACTTTGGTCAGGCAGATGGGGCTATCGGGCTTGGCGTAGCCGAGGATGCCGCCCCAGTTGGGGGCCACACAGACTTCCCAGCCTTGTTCCTGAAACCAGCGGGAGAGGGCCTCGCTGCTGCGTTTGGCGGCGGGCTTGGCATCGTTGTAGAGGATCCCGGCTTTGGGCTTGGTCATGGGCGGTGGCAAGGCAGAGGTGCCAAAACTCTATCAGTTCTGTAGGCTCTTCTGCCGGCCAGATCGCCGACAAAGCGCTGCTCTATATTACAGGTAGGGAATTAGGGTTGAGGGGGGGTATGCAGGCGGTGATCTTGGCGGGCGGGAAAGGCACTCGCTTACGGCCTTTTACCTTTGTGCAACCCAAGCCTTTGCTGCCCCTTTTGGAGGTGCCTTTCTTGGAATGGCTGCTGGGGCGCTGCCGACGAGCCGGCCTGACGGACATTTTGCTCAGCGTGGGGTATTTGGGCCAACAAATTGAGGCTGCTTTGGGAGATGGCGCTGCTTGGGGGGTGAAGCTCCGCTACCTTGCCGAAGAGACGCCTTTGGATACAGCAGGAGCCCTGGTGCTGGCCCAGCCCTATTTCAGCGGGGATCCCTTGGTGGTCTTCAATGCCGATATCCTCACGGATCTGGATTTGCAGGCGCTCATGCAATGCCACCTGCAGAGCCAGGCCGTTGCCACCCTCACCCTCACCCGCGTGGAGGACATCACCGCCTATGGCCTGGTGGAAGTGGGGGAAGGGGGCCAGATCCAGTCTTTTCGGGAAAAGCCCACCCCTGCCGAAGCCCTCACCCTCACCACCAACACGATCAACGCCGGCACCTATGTCCTCGATCCGGCCATTTTCAAAGACTACCCCAGCGGGGATCCCCTCAGCTTCGAGCGGCGCGTCTTTCCTGATTTGCTCCGGCGAGGGCAACGAATGCAAGCCTACCTTCATGCAGGCTACTGGCGGGATCTGGGCACGCCGGCCAGCTACTACCACGGCCAACTGGACATTCTCTTGGGCCGGATGACGGATTTTCCCCTGAAGGATGTGGAAGAACAAGCGCCGGGGATATGGGTGCACAAAACGGCTGAGATCCATCCCAACGCCCAACTGCACGCCCCCTGCTACATCGGCGCCCACACCTGTCTGGGATCCCAAGCTCAAGTCCCCGCCGGCACCATCCTCGGCAGCCACAGTTGGGTGAATGGATCCCTGCAGCCGGGAGCCTATGGGTCAAGGGTCTTGGTAGTGTAGGTTAAGTGCCAGTTAAGTCCACAACCATCCACAAAAAAGCCATCCAAAGATGGAGCTACCGCAAACCGGGGAACGCTGGGATCCCTACCTGGCTTCTGTAGCCGCTCGCTTCAACCGAGAGCTGGAAATGCAACTGGGTCGGCCAGGCTGGCAACTTCCCCCAGATCTGGAGCAACTGCCCTTTTGGCAAGCCCAGCAGCGAGATCATCTGCAAGAGCGCCTCGGGATCCCCTTTTGGCAGTTGCGTGCCCCCAAAAAACGGGAAGCCTGCCTGGATTTGGGCTGTGGGGTGAGCTTCCTGACTTATCCCTGGAACGATTGGCAAGCCCACTTTTACGGCCATGAGCTGAGTGGCGAGATCGTACGCTTTATTCGCTCGCGAGCACCTCAGCTCAACTCCAAGCTATTCAAGTCGATGCAACAGGGATCCGCCCACCATCTGGAAAACTACGAGCCGGAGCAGTTTGATCTGGCCATCGCCACCGGATTTTTGTACTACTACCCGATTGAGTACTTCGACGCGGTTTGGGCAGAGTTGCTGCGGGTGTTGCGACCGGCTGCGCCGGTGATCATCGAAGTGGTCAATCCTGACTCGGTGTGGGCAGAACAATGGGGTCTCATCGAGCTATTCAAAGGCACCGAACCGATTTTCACTCCCCTAACAGAGTGGGAGCGACGCATCGCAGACTTAGGGGGCAAAATTCAGAAACAGGCCGGTGGCGAACTGTTTACCACCTATTGGATTCAGCGCAAACCTTGACATGCTCATGAGCGGGAAAGTAGCCGAGCATTTGCAAGATATTGAGATAACTTTTATAGTCGTTTCAAATATCAATTATCAATGAAACAGTTTGCGGCGTCGTTATTGCTCTGCAACGCTGTCACGAACGCGCCAGCGGCGCGGAGCGCTATCCTGAATCTGGCCCAGCCCCCCGGTTTACTATTCCCTCAGGAGAAGGGTGGGGAGTGGACAAAAAACCTGGCCCCAGACACAGCCAAAGCATCCTATACTGTTGCGGCTGTCCCAACAACGAGGAACCTGCCGCTTATGTCTGAGCTTCTCCCCTTGCCTTCGCTCCACAACCAGGTGGCGGTGGTCACCGGAGCCAGCCGGGGCATTGGCCGGGCCGTTGCCCTGCACTTGGGGGCGATTGGCGCCAAGGTGGTCGTCAACTACGCCCGCTCCGCCGCCGAGGCCGAGTCGCTGGTGCAGGAGATCGCCGCCCTGGGGGGAGAAGGGATGGCCGTGGCCGCCGATGTCTCCCAGCCGGCAGAAGTGGAGCAGCTCTTCGAGCAGGTGATGGAGCGCTGGGGGCGGGTGAACGTGCTGGTGAACAACGCCGGCATGGCCCGCGACACCCTGCTGCTGCGCATGAAGCCGGAAGATTGGCAGGCGGTGCTGGATCTCAATCTCACCGGCGTCTTTCTCTGCCTGAAGGCAGCCGCCAAGATCATGGTCAAGCAGCGGCAGGGGCGGATCATCAATATCACCTCGGTGGTGGGCCTGGTGGGCAACGCCGGCCAGGCCAACTACAGCGCCGCCAAAGCAGGGGTGATTGGTCTGACCAAGACAGCAGCCCGCGAGCTGGCCAGCCGCAACATCACCGTCAACGCCGTTGCCCCCGGCTTTATCACCACCCAGATGACCGAGAAGTTGGATCCCGGCCCTATCCTGGCGCAGATCCCCCTGGGGCGACTGGGATCCCCAGCGGAAGTGGCGGGGCTGGTGCGCTTTTTGGCGGCCGACCCGGCGGCAGCCTACATCACCGGGCAGGTTTTCGCCATCGACGGTGGCATGGTGATGAGCTGATCCTTCTACCAGGCCAGGGCCAACCCATCGGCACGGGGTTCGGAAGCCCCGATTAAGTGATCCCCATCGCGAAAGATGATCTGTCCCCGGCCAAAAAGGCCGTAGTCCTCTTCTGCAGCTACCACCTGCACCGCGTGGCCCCGCGCAGCAAGCTCTCCCACCACCTGAGGGGGGGCCGTGCTCTCCAGCGCCACCTGCGGGATCCCTTGGTCGAGAAGCACTCGCCAGCGGGGCGCATCCAGAGCCGCTTGGGGGTTCAGGCCGTAATCCACCAGATTCACCACCACCTGCACATGGCCTTGGGGCTGCATCGTCCCTCCCATGACACCGAAAGGGCCGAGGGGGATCCCATCTTTGGAAAGAAAGGCGGGGATAATCGTGTGGTAGGGGCGCTTGCGCGGGCCCACCTGGTTGGGATGACCGGGTTCCAAGGTAAATCCGGTGCCGCGATTGTGGAGGGCAATCCCTGTCCCTGGAACCAGCAGGCCGCTGCCGAAGCCGTCGAAGTTGGATTGGATCAAAGACACCATCAGGTCGCCATCAGCTGTGGCCAAGTAAACCGTTCCCCCCTGAGGTAGCCCTGGCTGAGCCAAGGGGATTGCCCTAGAACCGATCAACAGCCGCCGTTGCTGGGCATAACGTTTATCCAGCATTTGGGCGGGACTCACCCGCAGATAGTCGGGATCCGCTACCTGTCGGCTCACATCGGCAAAAGCCAGCTTCATCGCCTCAATCTGCAGGTGATAGCGCTCGCCGGCCTCGTAGGGGATCCGACCCAGCTCAAAACCCTCCAAAAGGTTGAGGGCCATCAGGGCGGCAATGCCCTGGCCATTGGGGGGGATCTCCCAGACGGTGTAGCCGCGGTAATCGGTATGGATGGGTTCTACCCAGTCGGCCCGATGTTCTGCCAAGTCGGCGCGGGACAGGAGACCGCCGGTGGCATCCGAAAAAGCCAGCAGATTCTCCGCCAGCTCCCCCCGGTAAAAACTCTCGCCGCCACTATGGGCAATCTCCGCCAGGGTTTGTGCATGCAGAGGGCTGCTCCAGCGCTCCCCCGCCCGTGGAGCACGCCCCTGGGGGAAAAAAACGGCTTTGAAGGCCTCGTGGCGGGGATCTGGCAGCGGCAAATAGGTGGCCTCCGCCGCCTGCCACAGTTGGGCAATCCGGGGAGAAACCGGAAACCCCTCGCAGGCCAAGCGAAGGGCGGGCCCAAACAGGCGCTCGAAGGGCAGCCGTCCCCAGCGCCGGTGCAAGGCTTGCCAAGCCGAAACAGCCCCCGGCACCGTTACTGCCAACCAATCGTAAGCGGGAATCTGGCCGACACAGCGCTCCGGCGTCAGGGCAGCTGGGCTGCGACCGGAAGCATTCAAGCCGTACAGCCGGCCCTTCTCCCCTCCCTCCCACACCAGCGCAAAAGCATCGCCACCAATGCCATTGGAAGTCGGCTCCACCACCGTCAAAGCCACCGCCATCGCCACGGCTGCATCCACGGCATTGCCGCCGGCCCAGAACATCTCCATACCCGCCATTGCTGCCAGCGGTTGGCTGGTGGCCACGGCTCCCCGTTTGCCCATCACCACCCGTCGCCGCGAGGCAAATGGATAGCGATCCAGGGCCTGCCGTAAAAAAACCGGTGCTGGAGAGAGAGGCTCCTGCATGGGTCTGTGCTCCCTATACAGGCAAGCTCAGAAGTGCTGCCAACTCGGCAAAGCTGTTCACCACCGCATCGGCCCCCGCCCGGCGCAGTTCCTCGGCAGTGAAAGCAGTGGTGAGGCCAACTGCCAAGCAGCCGGCCCCCTTGGCGGCGCGGATCCCGTGGGTGGAGTCTTCGACCACCAAACACCGGCTGGGATCCAAGCCCACCTTGGCAGCCGTTTTCAAATAGGGCTCGGGGTCGGGCTTGGCCCGCCGAATATCTTCGGCAGTAATCACGGCGTCGAACCAGCGGTGCAGGTTAAAGCGCTGGAAAATCTGCTCTTGATCCCGACGGGTGGCCGAGGTGGTGAGGGCGAGGGCCGAGAAGCGGCGGCGGCTAGCCGCCAAAAACTCCAGCACCCCTGGCACCAGCGGCACCTCTCCCAGTAGTTCTCCAAAAGCCTTGGCCTTTTCCTCGATCAAACGCTGCACCAGCAGGGATCGTTCCGCAGGCGGGGTGTCCGTCAGGTGTTCTACGAGATACTCGAACATGTCCTGGTCGGTGCGCCCCTTAAACTGCAGGGAGATGGGAGCTAGATCCAGAGAGATCTGACAGCGCTGCAGGGCGATGACTCCGGCGCGGGCGTGGATCGGCTCCGAATCCACGATTACCCCGTCCATATCCAAAAGCAGGCCGGCAGTTGCGTCAGCGGCGCAGTTCCCGTGCGTGCCAGCGTTGCCCAGCAATAGAACTTTGGGTTGCATAAGCAGTCCAATGGCATGAGTCCCCTGCCTCCGTAGGCTGGAGAGATGAAGCAAGGGATGCTCCAGTTGCAGCCATCACTTCACCGCCTGAAACTGTCTCACATCCTCACCGTAGTCTGCAAACTCAGCATCACCCCACACAGGAGCCAAGAGAAATTCCCGCCGCACCTTGGCAAGCGGAGGAACGCCTGAGGCGACCTGGAACAGCCAAGCGCAGCCGCAGAAGCAGGAGCAAGAATCTCTTGTTTGGGTGGGGGCGTGTCAAGTTGACAAGCTCGTCCCTCCTTCTCTAGGATTAGGATCGCTGCATTTATGAGCGCCCCCATCGTCTAGAGGCCTAGGACACATCCCTTTCACGGATGCGACAGGGGTTCGAATCCCCTTGGGGGTATGGCGCAATGGCCGGCGGAGAAAATGAACCCTACAACAACTCCAGGCAGCCCAGGAGCCGAGGGAAGTTCTCGGCCTCCTGTTGCAACTTGAGCTGAGGCCAGACCCGGTTGTCCAATCGCTTGGGACTTGGGGGCGAGAGACTTACGGCTTGTTTTTCAGCTAGAAACCACAGGAGCCCCGCCCTGTACCCGTAGGGTCAGGGTCGGGAGGAATGCGGACGACGTATAGTTGTAGCATGACCCAAGTTTTGACCATCTCCTGCAAGCTCAAGGTGTCTGCTTCGCAAGCCGTGAAGCTAGAGGCAACCTTGTCGGCTTTTGCACAAGCACT